>CACAXU010000010.1 GCA_902536515.1 uncultured Litorivicinus sp.
ATTCTAACACGTCCGTTTTCATTGTTAAGATTTATAGCGGCCCAACCAGTAATCAAGCTTCGTGCACTTGGTAATGAGTGAGTTAGTTCTAAAACTAAATATCAACGTACATCTTGGAAAAGAAAATTGATTTGAGGTAACGCGATTAAGATTCCGCCTCTCATTATTTCAAAAACCCCGCGTTGGTTTTTTTGCGGGCATCACCTGAGAAAAAAAGCTGAGAAGTAAAATATTTTCGCGCATGGAAGGACCTGAACCTAATAATTTGATTGGATAACGAGGGCCTTGTCTCTGACCTAAACCTGCCGTCTTTTTTGACCGCCCTGAAGAGAGCCGAGCGAGCGAGATGAATTAAATGACAGTACGCGGCGGTGACCGGAGCAAATAACAGATTTGATAATGTTTGCTTCCGGCGGTCACAGTTGAGTTGACCTGAGAGACCATAAGTCAGGCAACGAGCCTGCGAGAAGTGATGCGTGCCATGAATTAAATCCCAGCAAGCAAAGGCGACCCCAAAGTTTTTATCAAAATGCTCTTCGCTGACTGAGTGGTGCAATTGATGTTGCGCTGGAGACACGAGCCAACGCTCCAGCCAACTTGGATACCGTAGTGGTATGTGGGAATGTCTTAAATTAGAGCCCAACGCATGAAACAAAACGCTCAAGAAGTTCGCTCCTAAAATCGTTAGCAGATTTAAATTGGAGCCAAAAATAGCAAACGCTATTCCTACGACGGTGCCCTGAACTAGCGCACCACGAATCGAAAACACTACCACCTCTACAGGATGTGTGCGGAAAACAGTCAACGGGGTAAGAGTAGTAGCGGAGTGATGTACCTTATGAAACTCCCAAAGAATTGGTATGCGGTGCAGCGCTCTATGTGTCCAGTAACGACTGTAGTCGTCCACAACAAATAATGTCACGGTGAATAACAATGCACAGACATTAGCAGGCAATAACACTTTGGGAGTTAACGAGAACCAACCCGTATCCATTAAAAGAAAATAGACACCCAAACTGACCGTACTTTTGGATAGCACCTGGGTGATGGCACCCCCAAACAGCAGCCTGTTGAATAAAAGTAGTTTTATGTCTGCGAAAGACGAGGGAGACAGCCACACTTTTTTTGAAAACAGGGTGCTCATCAGCAACTGAAGTGAGAAACGGTCGGGATACTTCAGTCTAAGAACCAAAATGACCAGCAACGAGGCTGATAATAGGTATCCAACGAAAATCCGCTTCTGCGGATCGAGGAAGTCCGACAGAAGCGAAATAAAGGAATTTAAAAATATTTCCAAATCAAATCCAAAGACCATCAGTCATTTTCAACGTACCCGGAATCCCCTAGCGCCTTGGTGACCGCCGCAATTTCGGTTAGCTTATTATTCTTCTTAGCTAAAAGATTGAAGTTGTCGTCGAGTAACTTCTGCAGCTTCAGCATATGCAACGCAAACCCATCCAGTTTCTTAAGTTGATAGGTATATTTGTTATTATACGTAAAACCGCTTATCTGCCGGCCATCTAATGTCACGGGCCCGTAACCAGTGAGGCTGTTAATTTGTTCACCGAGTTCTCCTAGGTCATTGCGTCCCGACTGGAGAGCCATCGCAAACCCCTTCAACTCGCCATAGTGTTTTGCGTAGGTACGATACATCTTCGTAGTGTCGCCTTTAGCCTCCATAATTATTCTAAGTTTCTCGATGTCCTTGTAGACCGAACCGGCGTACTTAAACGTAGCCTCCGCAATCACACGTTCCCAGTTGTCGCATATCGTGGCGGCGAAGTTTCTTAACTTTGAGCGCTGGGAGTCGTTCAGGGCCTTCCCATCTGCTGCGGAAATCAGTTTGCGTCCGTCGATGAACGCTTGCGTGATAGTGTGCAGATAGTTTGTCTTTTCGCTCTTATCGGCGTCGGCCGCATAATAAGCGTGCCCAAAAGTCATCTCACTCTTAAGTTCAACGCTACCATTACCATTCGCATCGGCCATGTCCAGGCCCTTGCCTTTCGCGATGTTATAGGTCGATTCGGGGGTCAGCTTCATCGCGTGGGCTGGAGCACCCCAATACCCAAACGCCTCGTCCCAGGAATGTTCCTTTCCGGTGTAGTAGGCGCCCTTTTTATAAGGCTTGTTGTTCGGCTTATTGTCGGCGTTGAGTTTCTCGTCAAGGTATCCGTCGCACGCTTGGTTATAGAATACAGCGCCCATCAAATACTTAGAGACCAGTTGGGTGTAATCCAAACCAGACTTAGCATCAAATCCTTTTTCCGATCTCGCGGCCTTATCCAGCCAGAGCTCCACCATTTCGGGACCAGTCATCTCATTTGGCCACCCAGCTACCAATTTATTAAGGGTTTTTTTGTTCAGGTTTTTACCACCTGAGATCTTATTTATGTCGGTTTCCGTTACCGGAAAACCGTCTTTAGTCTTGGGATCGAGCGCTAGTAATTCGCCTTTTTGTCCGGCCCAAAACTTTTGCATCTCCTCACGTGACTTCCCGGCTGATATTGCTTTTTTCAAGCTGTTATGAAGCACGTGTCTGGCTACCTGGCCTGTATAGGCCACCGAATTTTTCTTTTCGCCAGAATACCCCTGCAACGTAATCGGGTATGGGCCATACGATTCGGCTTGACTAACTGACACGCCAAGCGCGAAGGCGGTCCCCATGGCAATTGAAAGCGCGATTTTTTTGTTCATCAATTTAGCTCCTGTATCTGCGATTACTCCAAAAAAGATGTTTCAGCATAACAAAACGTGTTAATAATGCAAATCATTCGCATTTTGATTAGCGGTATTGGAACAACTTATGATCGACTTGGTTTATATTGCAATCCTTAAAGCCAGCAGACTGCGGCCTACAACTGTGCGCCTAGCCGTACTCTCGATGATATCCAGCTATGAGGAGGGAACTCATTTCACAATCGAAAAAATCTGTGATGACCTTAGGGGCAATGGCGTCAAAAAGAGCATCGGATCGGTTTATCGGACCCTCAAGGAATTCGAGGACTCAAGTTTAGTAATCCGACACCAGTTTGATTCGATTGGCACTGTCTACGAATCGAGTACAAGCACAGCCCATGATCACACGGTATGTGTAGCTTGCGGTAAAATTATGGAGTTCTACAGAGAGGAATTCGATTCACTACGCGAGGAAGTGGTGTTTGAGGCAAAAGGACGCCTAATCAAACATACCCAAACTCTATATGTGATGTGCGAGGATTGTTTGTAAATCAAGCGGCTGAAAACGAGCTCGGATTTTGAGAGTGTTTCCTATACTGGCAAAGTAGTCGCTCGCACTCTTTTCTTGCCCTAAAAGCACATTGGCCGCACTCCGCACAAAGTCCGGTTGCCTTAGAGACTTCATTGAAACTATCGCAACCCGATTCAATTGCTTCAATAACTCTTTCTTCCGAAACAGCATTACAAATACAAAGATACATTTGCCTCCTCCCTAAATGCAAATGATTATCATTAAAGTGGCTACTGTTTCAAGCAATTATTCCTCTAGTCGTGAATTTGCGACTGCAAATAGTTCTCTGGCCCTATCTCGCCAATTAACCTCTGCTGGGTTTCATACCAATCAATTGCAGACTCACTAGCGCCTAGTAAACTTTCCAGGAGATCGCGGGTCACGTAGTCCTCAGCTGTCTCGGCGAGCGCAATCCCGGCTTTTAGGTTTGGTCGAGCCACCCCCACTTCGTAACTTAAATCCGAGCCCAAACACTCTGCTACATTTTCACCGATATTTAAGACCCCAAGATTCTGTAAATTTGGTAAACCCTCAAGAAAAAGGACCCGCTCAATGATTTTATCTGCCTCCTTCATTACGCGAATCGACTGACAATATTCCCGTTCATTTAGTTTTTCGAGACCCCAATTCTTAAACATCCTCGCATGGAGAAAATACTGATTTATGGCGGTCAGCTCGTTTTTTAATATGCTGTTGAGAGTGGTAATGATTTCCTTTTGGCCTTTCATCACTGAACCTCTGGCTCTGGCCAGAGTTGGCTCTGCAAATAATTTTCTATACCAACTAATTCAATAAGCTTGATTTGTTTCTCCAAAAAATAGGCGTGATCCATCTCGGTATCCTCAATTTGCTGGACAAGCATATCGCGACTAACGTAGTCCTGATTGGCCTCGCAAATCTCAACAGCCTTCTTCAGGTGACCCGCGACCTGATATTCGATATACAGGTCGTTCTTCAACATTTCTTCGACCGACTTCCCCATGGTCATTGGAAGGCGCGAGGCCACATCCGGCTCGCCCTCGAGGAACAGAATTCGTTGTATGATAGCTCTAGCGTGCTCGCGCTCGTGTTCCGACTCGTGCAACGTGTGTTCTGCGAGCCTAACTAGTCCGAGATCTGAGTAGATCTCCCCATGAGCTAAATACTGATCGGCAGCCATTAATTCACCAGCCAGCAAGCTATTCAGCATATTCACTACCTGAGGAACTCCCTTCATAATCGTATACCTTCTAGTACAACCGAGGTGCGTTATACCAAAAAAAAACCCAGTAAATTGAATTATTTACTGAATTTAAACGCGCATCATTCGCATTCAACCATTCTGAGACTGTAATAATTTTCCACATACCCTCATATTCACGAAACTTAGTCAGCCCAACAAAGTTTTGCTTTCATGAATTGGGTGAGAGATCGCCATTAGGATCGCTCACCCACCTACTCTCTCATTACATCTCTTTCTCGTACCGATAGATAAAAAAGCCTAGGGGTATGAACCTATCGATCTACCGAAAATCAATCTGAAGAAGAAAAACATAAATCACCGACATAAGCTGGTTAGGGTGAGAAATGAGATAAAGTGGAGAAACGTAACCGTTCAATCGTTCTCTAAACTCCTTCAGTTTTTATCTCTTTTTCTCTAGCGTAACTGCGAGCGGCATCCAACTCAGGGTTGCAATTTATCTCAGAATTATTACCATTCAATGGCTTGACGCGCTCGTAGCTCAGCTGGATAGAGTACCTGGCTACGAACCAGGCGGTCAGAGGTTCGAATCCTCTCGAGCGCGCCAATTTTTCCCATGTTCTCTTTGCGTCTTTCTATCCTAACTCAATCGGCATACCCTCCTATGAGACAGAAGGGCTATGTGTCATATGTTAAAAATGCTCGCGGCAATTGCGCTATCAAGTTGTATCTACATCGCTCAGGCTGATCAAACAAAACCTGAACTCGATGAGCTATTTGATGTTCTTAGGTCATCGACAGACCCCGTAGACATTTCAGCAGCACAAAATGAAATTTGGATTCATTGGTACGAATTACCGGCAGATTCGACCGCACTACAGACAATCTTTGATGATGGAATGCGAGCGCTGCATTTTAACCAACCACAGATCGCAGTGACGCATTTTAGTCGCGTCATCGAAAGCGCACCTCACTTCGCAGAGGCATGGAACCGTCGCGCCACTACATTTTTTATGATGGGGAATTTCGAGGCATCGTTAGCTGATATTCAACAAACGTTAATCCTTGAGCCGCGACATTTTGGCGCACTGAGCGGACTCTCAATGATCTTCGAAAATACAAAACAGTTTGATCGTGCTATACAAGCGGAAATGCTTTTATCGGATCTAATGCCCAATAATGAGTTAATTCAAGCACGTATCAACGAATTAAGACAAAAAGCCCTCAATTCGAGGATCTAACTCAGTACTTCCCACTGACAAACTCGAGGACAATGAGAGGTGACACCAAGCTGACGCCGACAATGATCACTAACAACAACCAATCTAAAAACCGAGACAACGCAAACCCCTCATATCAACCTAGGCCCAGATTGACAGAAATCAAGCTCTAAATAAGCACAAATCAACGCATCCCACTGGCTCCATAATAAACTCTGAGTCATGACAGGCGCCCGTCGACGGGGTATTGTGACGCAATGTGATCCGGAGCTCACTGTGCTAACCATTACCAATCTCGATCTTAGTTACCCTGGCCATGAAACACTTGCAACCGTATCTTGGCAAGTTAATCGCGGCGATCAGGTTGCGCTACTCGGGCGCTCAGGAACAGGAAAATCGACGCTATTATCGGCCATCATTCAGGATTCACTCGCTGTAACTAAAGACAGTGAACGCATTGCTTATCTATCTCAACAGCCCGCGCTTCTGCCATGGGCGACGGCTATCGAGAACGTACTTCTCGGTTTTAAGTTACGCGGAGACACTCAGTCACCCGAAGCAACAGAGCAAGCGCTTAATCTGCTATACCAGGTCGAGCTCGGCACATATGCTCATCGTCAAGTCTCGTTACTAAGTGGAGGCCAAAAAGCTCGCATCGCCCTTGCACGCGTATTACTCGAACAATCAGATTTAGTATTACTGGATGAGCCGTTTGCGGGTCTCGATCGTTCGACACGCATCCAAATAGCTGCACTCTGTCAGAAACTATTTGCCAGCAAAACAGTCATCCTAGTAACCCATGACCCTCGAGATGCTCAAGATTGGTTGGATACTGCAATGGTTTTAACGACAGAGTCTATTAAAGGACCCTACCGGTTAAATGACTTTGCAAGTGATCGCGCATTGATACAAGCGCTGGATGGCGACCTATGAATCGGCTACTCTTCGCGACCTTTCCACTCCTCCTGTTAGTCGCGCTGTGGTGGCTGGCGGTCATCGCCCTGGAAGTGCCCCATTTCATTTTACCCTCGCCAGAGCGAGTCGCACGGGTGTTAGTTGAGCGTTTACCTCTCATCAGTGGTCACGCATTCACAACTGCGTCGGAAATTGTTAGTGGTCTCATGCTGGGTACTTTGCTTGGTTTTGCAGTCGCATGCCTCATCGGCGACTCCAAAAAACTCACTCAGATCACGATGCCTGCCTTAGTCATCAGCCAAGCGCTACCGGTGTTCGCAATTGCACCGATTTTGATGCTGTGGCTTGGTTACGGTTTCGCATCAAAACTCGCCATGACAACCCTCATCGTATTTTTCCCTGTCACCGCCAGTACGCTTGCGGGCTTTCGTGCGATGCCTAGGTCATGGGAACTGACATTTCAAACATTGCGCCCGAAACGCTGGCAACTCTTTTGGTTTGTCCGGTTGCCCCTCGCGATCCCCTATGCACTCTCAGGAGTTCGAGTGGCCGCATCAGTTGCGCCAATCGGAGCGGTTGTAGGTGAGTGGGTTGGCTCGTCGAGCGGACTCGGATACTTGATGCTCCACGCGAACGGACGTGGACAAACCGATTTGATGTTTGCCGCGTTGATTGTGTTGTGCGTGGAAGCGTTGTTGATCTGGAGTCTGGTGAACCGACTTACCAACCGGTTCGACCAAAACTCTCATTTTGCTGATTAATCGCCGTATTACGGTAAGGAACCTTCGATTCCTTCAACATAGAAGTCCATACCAAGCAGCGTCCCATCGTCGGCAGTCTCGCCTGCTTTTAACCAAGGCGACCCATCTTGCTTGTTAACTGGTCCCGTGAATGCATGAAGTCGGCCTTCGGTAATCGCTTTGTGCGCTTCTTCAGCCATTGCTTTGACGTCATCTGGAACTGCCTTGCCATAGGGTGCGAGTGCAACCATACCGGTGTCGAATCCACCCCACGTGTCGGTTGAAGACCATGATCCATTCATTGCCTCGCCCACACGACGGACGTAGTAAGGTGCCCAATCATCAATAATTGCAGTTAACTGCGCATTGGGGCCATAAGCCGCTTGGTCAGAAGCTTGTCCAAAGGCGTAAATGCCACGCTCCTCAGCAATCTTCATCGGAGCCGCTGAGTCAGTATGTTGCATCAGGATATCAGCTCCCTGATCAATTAACGCCTTCGCTGCATCCGCCTCTTTACCAGGATCGAACCAAGTCGATACCCAGATCACTTTAAATTGCACCTCAGGATTCACGCTTTTTGCTGCCAAATACGCGGCATTAATGCCTCGAACGACCTCTGGAATTGGGAATGATGCAATGTAACCAATCGTATTTGACTTAGTCATTTTACCCGCTATCAGCCCTAGGACATGACGGCCCTCATAAAAACGCGATGAATAAGTCGCCACATTGTCTGCACGCTTGTACCCAGTAGCATGCTCAAATTTCACGTTGGGGAATTGTTTCGCCACTTTGATCGTCGGATTCATGTACCCGAAAGAGGTTGTGAAGATCATATCCGCGCCGTCCGCCGCCATCTGCGCGATTACCCGCTCCGCGTCTGGACCCTCAGAGACACTTTCAACAAAAACTGTTTCCACCTTGGCGCCATGCTCCTTTTCAACCGCCAAGCGCCCACGATCATGCTCATAGGTCCATCCAGCATCCGCTACCGGGCCCACATAGACAAACCCAACCTTGGTTTTGTCTGCAACAACCACTTTCTCTTTCTTCTCGGCTGGCTCGAATGACACAACCGCAACAACGATTGCAACAAGCGCTAACAGCCCTAAAACTACACCTGATTTATTCATAGATACCTCGAATATAGATTATTTACTCTCTCGAAAAATAGATCCCAACGCTCCTGGGGGTTTCTGCGTAAGATCATTGCGACCCGCGATAATCACCAACGCACCAATCGTGACAATATAGGGTAGCATTGATAACCACTGAGAGGCTATCGAAACTCCAAGCGCCTGACCATGGAGTTGAATTATCGATACACTTCCGAATAAATACGCTCCCGCGATGACTCGAAATGGACGCCATGATGCGAAAACGACCAATGCTAGAGCAATCCAACCACGTCCCGCTGTCATCCCTTCGACGAATAAAGGGGTCTGAACGAGTGTTAGATACGAACCGCCAATTCCAGCCAGTGCACCACCACAAATGATCGCTAAAAAGCGAACCCCTCTGACTGAAAACCCCAGTGCATGAGCGGATGTGTGATTTTCACCAACTGCACGCAAAATGAGCCCACTACGCGATTTTGTTAAAAACCACCAAATCACAAAAGCCGTAAAGATCGATAAGTACACCAGCGGGTCGTGCGAAAACAGCGCTGGACCGACCACCGGTATTTGGCTTAAAAACGGTAAGTTCCAAGCGGCTACTTGCGGCGCCGCCTGACCGACATATTGCGATCCCGCTAATGCAGCAAGACCAAGCCCGAAAAGTGTCAACGCTAAACCAGTCGCAACCGGATTCGCATAGAGCTTCAACACTAACAAAGCGAAGACTGAAGCAAGCATTGCACCAGCGAGCGCTGCCGCAAAGATGGATACTAACAGCGGAGAGCCTGCAACAGCGGTCGCGAATCCAGCTAACGCTCCGACGATCATCAGACCCTCAATCCCCAAATTCAAGACTCCCGCTCGCTCTTGGATTAACGCACCAAGCCCTGCGAAGACCAGTGGTGTGGATGCAACTAAAATGGAGTGAATAATTGATGAGAGTAATCCGTAATCCATTACGCGACCCGCCAAAAACGAATTCGATAATTCACGAGTAGCGAAGCACCCAATAAAAAAAACAGAAGCAATCCCTGAAAGACCTGTGTACTGGCTGCCGGTATTCCTAACGAGAGTTGAGCAGCCTCGCCGGCCAAATAAGACAATGCCACGAGGAGCCCGGCCGGGATCACCGCGAGTGGATGGAGACGCGCAAGAAAGGCAACGATAATTGCCGTGAATCCGTACGAGGGGGAAATATTCGGCACCAGTTGCCCTATGTTTCCAGTGACTTCAACTACGCCAGCAAATCCACTCATGCCGCCCCCAATTAATAAAGCCATCCACACCGTCCGATCACGGTTGTAGCCGGCAAACTTAGCGGCCGTTGTTGATAGGCCAGTGACACGCATTTCGAATCCGAGGTGCCAGCGTTTCACAACCCACGTGCCCAAGACTGCAAAAATCAGAGCGAACACAAACCCTAAATGGCCACGGCCTGCTGGGAAAAGCTTAGGCAAAGTAGCATCATCATGAAAAAGACGGCTTTCGGGGAAATTAAAACCCGTCGGATCACGCAAAGGTCCGTGGACCATGACACTGAGCAATAGAATCGCAACATAAGTCAGCATCAGTGAGACCAGAATCTCATTGGCGTTGAATCGAACCTTGAGGAATGCTGGAATTGCTCCCCATGCAAGACCACCGAGAGTTCCACCCAACAGAATCAGGGGCATTACCCAGAATCCATCGATATTCCAAAAAGCCAGAGCGACAGCACCCCCGCACAAGCCGCCCATGACCAATTGGCCCTCAGCACCAATATTCCAGATTCCTGCTCGGAATCCCAAGGCAAGTGCTACGCCGATCGTAATCAGCGGCGTTGCCTTTGCGAGTAATTCACTCACGCCATACACCGAGTTCAGTGGGCGAATAAAAATACGCTGCAAACTCGAGATCGGATCCAGTCCGAGCGATGAGAGCAACACAGATACTGTTACAGCAGTCAGCAATAATGCTATAAACACAGCAATCCACTCGTGATACCAACGGATGACTGCTCGCGCCTCGATCATGATCACGAGTCAATCTCCTGACCAAGCATGAGTGCTCCTAAGAGCTCTGGTGTCATCTCTTCCGTCGAGAAGGTGCGACTCAGTCTGCCATGACAAATTACACAAATGCGATCTGTGACTGACAGCAATTCATCAATGTCTTGGCTGATGAGGATGATAGAGGCACCCTGATCAGCCAGCTTCAGCAACATCTGGTGAATAAACAGCTGTGCTTTCGCATCCACGCCCCAAGTGGGGTTTGAAACGATAAAAACCTTGGGGTTCCCGAGTAGTTCCCGACCAATTAAAAATTTTTGTAAATTTCCGCCCGAAAGGCTCGATGCCTTTGCATTGACAGACGGTGTTCGGACGTCAAATGTTGTAACCACCTCTTCGGCAAATGCCTTCGCAGATTTACCACTGATAAGATGATTATTTTTTAAAATTCCTCGTGTATGTCGCGCGGTGAGAATCACATTCTCCCATAAGGTCAATTCAGGAATCGCCGCATGATCCAATCGGTTTTCCGGCGCGCCTAAAAGCCCTTTGTGTCGACGCTGCTCTACGTCCAAATGTGCAACGGGTGCATCGTTCAGAATTATACTGTCAGGAGTTGGCAACGTCAGCTCTCCTGTTAGAACATCGAACAAGGTGTCCTGGCCATTCCCTGACACGCCAGAAATACCTAAAATCGACCCTGGTGCCACCGAAAGATATACGTCCGTTAACACAACATTCCGTGTTGACTCCGGGTAAACATCACCCACCCGGACACTAAAGCGTACGGCATTAGTCTGAGCGTCAATGGTTTGAGTGCGCTTCGTCTCACTCAACCGCTCACCAATCATCTTCTCACCGAGAGAACGCGTACTCTCTTGGCGCGGATCAACGACGTCAACCACTTGACCGGCTCGCATCAAAGTCGCACGATCACAGAGCACTCGAACCTCATCGAGCTTGTGCGAAATGTAGATAATTGAACGACCCTCGTCGGACAAGCGATCCAATGTTGTAAAGAGTTGTTCCGTCTCTTGCGGCGTAAGAACTGAAGTTGGCTCATCAAGAATCAATAATCGAGGGTCTTGCATGAGTACTCGAATAATCTCGACTCGCTGTCTTTCACCAGCGCCCAAATCGTGAATGCGCTGATCGAGCTCAACATGTAACCGATACCGCTCACAAACCTCTAAGATCTCGGTAGCCAGTGCCTTATCCGGAAACCGTCCCTCGAGACCTAATGCGATGTTTTCCAGCACAGTTAGTGCGTCAAATACGGCAAAATGCTGAAACACCATGCCCACACCGGCCGACTTCGCATCACCCGGATTATTCGGAGAATATGCACTCGCCAAAAGTTCCATCGACCCAGCGTCAGGCTTTAAGATCCCATAGATCATTTTGACAAGCGTTGATTTTCCAGCGCCATTCTCGCCAAGAAGCGCATGAATTTCGCCTGCATCAATCGAAAGAGTCACATCGCGGTTCGCAGCAAAATCTCCAAAAAACTTACTCAGCCCGCGCACACCAAGGCATTGCTTCGATGAAGCTGATAAACGCTCTGCGATTGCGACCGATTCAGTCAAATTAACAACCCGCCATAAAATCAGTCGAAAGAATACATCATTCTTTTGGCCAAACCCATGGCTTAACTGGGGTTTGACTGGAAGAAGAAATACTCAGAGCTGATGTGTTCGTGCAAGGTGACCAGCCCTTGCTGGATCCAGTCCATATTTTGTGTCAGGAGATCAGGTGTCAGCCGCTCAAAGTCAAGCTCCTCGAGCCCTCCAACAATACCCTTCATCAAGTCAGGTGAAACACGCTGATGAGGGAGATCACCTAACAACTGCCCGGCCCGGTCTACAGCTGATGCCATTGACTGTGGAAACTTCGTATCTCGCAATACAAAATCTAGTACATCACTCCCACGCAATCGATTCCGAGCGCTATGCCGATAAAGTTCTACTCCTCCGAGTGCCGACAACAAATTTTGCCATCCGATCGCTTCATAGCTGGTCCATCGAGTAGATGCGCCGGGAACCATTTGCGTCACGCGTGGGTCGACCAAGCGAGAAACCATATCAGCATGCTCTAGGCGGTCTCCGAGGCGCAAAAAAAGCCAACCCACATCTCGTGCCTGACTCGCCATCAAACAGCCATGCCAGAGCCGACAGCTAGAAATCACTTGCTTCAGTAAGCGAATGCGTGATGATCGATCAAAACTCGCAAACGATTGACGCTCAATCAATCCGTGAAGTTCGTTCAATGCAACCCAGGCATCTTTTGGAATCAAATCGCGTGTGACACGCGCGTTCTCTCTAGCAGCAGCAATCGATGCGCGAATCGATCCTGAATGCTCTAACCCAAGCACTAGTTGTTCCATGACTTCTGCTTCAGAAATCCCAGGATCCGAGTCACCTGATCCAAAAACCTGCATAAGAGATTCCCAATCATAAGGAACCCCATCAGGCAAATCCAAGATCGTGTCAGATGCTGCGATCGCCAACCGCGCAGTTGCCTCTGCTCGTTCAACATAACGAGACAGCCAATACAGATGTTCAGCAACTCGCGCCAGCATCAATCATGCGCCTCGTCTGCAACAACCCAAAAATCTTTTGATCCACCGCCCTGTGAGGAGTTCACAACTAGCGACCCTTCCTGTAGCGCCACGCGACAGAGCCCTCCAGTTGAACACCACTGCTCAGAACTTTGCAGAACAAAAGGACGTAAATCGACATGTCGAGGCGCTAAATCCCCGTCATTGGTGACTGTTAAAGTTGTGGAAATAGAGAGAGTCGGTTGGGCCACCCATACCCTCGGATTCTCCAGTATCTCAGCGCGACGAGTCACTAACGCCTCATCCGTCGCATGTGGACCAACCATGATTCCGTGTCCACCAGACGCATCAGCCGGCTTCACAACAAGTTCATCTAAATGATCAAGCACATAAGCCCGCTGCTCAGGATCTGAACAGACATAAGTCAGAACATTATCAAGTAGCGGCACTTCATTCAGATAATATCGAATAATTTCCGGAACATATGCATACAGGACTTTATCGTCGGCGACTCCGCTTCCCGGAGCGTTGGCAATCGAAACCTTCCCGGCTCTCCAAGCGCGAATCAAACCAGGGACGCCCAGTACAGAGTCTGGATTTAATACATCGGGATCTAAGAACGTGTCATCGATTCGCCGATAAATGACATCGACTCGACTCACTCCCTCGACCGCCTTCATATACACGCAGTTATCTGAATCAACAAACAGATCGGAACCTTGAACGAGCTCCGCGCCAATCTGCTGAGCCAGATAACTATGCTCAAAATATGCCGAATTATAGATTCCAGGGGTCATCACAACGATCACAGGGTGATCGACCGGTCTCGGCGACAACGCATTCAGCATATCGAGGAGATCCGATGCGTATTGACTCACTGGAAGAATCTGATGGTGCCTGAAAAGCTCTGGATAGATCTGCTTCATCACGGACCGATTCTCAAGCATATAAGACACACCACTCGGCACCCGCAGATTATCTTCAAGAACAAACAATTGTCCTGAATGGTCTCTGACCAAATCTGATCCGCAAATATGAGCCCATGTATCAAAGAGCGGCCGTACGCCAGATGCCAATCCAATAAAGTGATGACTCGCTGTCACCAATTCTGCGGGAACAACTCCATCGTGAATGATGGCCTGCTCGTTGTAGATATCGTTTAAGAACAGATTGAGTGCCTTCAATCGTTGCTTCAAGCCTGCTTCTGTCTGATTCCACTCCGATGCTCGCATGACACGAGGAACCAGATCGAGTGGCCATGAGCGATCAATATTCATGCTATCGGAATACACCAGAAAGGAGATGCCCTGACTTTTTATCGCTGCTTCGAGAGCTGCTCGTTTCTCCGACAGCACCTGAGGCGAGAGCTCTTTTAAAAAGTTGAGTAAACTATCCGCTCCGGGGCGCGCTTGCCCATCAGCTTTGATAAGCTCATCGAAGAATTGTCCGGCCGCAATTTCTGGGGTGACTTGGATCACGATCCATTTGTCCAAATATTGAATCTAGGTGTAGTGTCCGGCTTCATCTTTATCGACGCAAGAGAAAGAGAATCTATGTTAGCAATTTTATCGCCAGCCAAATCACTGAACACGGATTTGACCGCAGAACGCTCGAGGATCACTTCGCCTCAATTCCTCGAACAAGCATCCGAGCTTGCCGAGATGATGCGTGGCTTCAGTCCTTCTGATCTCGCGGTTTTAATGAAACTATCTGATAACCTCTCAGCCCTCAATGCCGCACGATTCGAGGAATGGAGCGTTGATCATCAATCTAACGATCTTCTGCCGGCAATCTATGCATTCAGTGGCGACGTCTACCAGGGACTGGACGTCCAAACGCTAGAGGCTGTCGCGCTTGACCGTTTGTCTGAACGTGTTCGAATTCTATCTGGCCTGTACGGGATATTGAGACCCTTCGATGCGATGCGGCCGTATCGTCTTGAAATGGGTACAAGACTCAAAGGGCAGGCAGTGTCATCACTTCCGGATTTTTGGAGAATCCGGGTGACTGAGAGCCTTAATGAATCATTAAAGGGAACACCTCTGGTGAATCTAGCAAGTAACGAGTATTCAGCTGCTGTGGACTTCAAATCGATCAATGGCTCGGTAATTTCCCCGGTCTTCAAAGATCGGAAGAATGGTGAGTACAAAATCATTAGTTTTTACGCGAAGCGAGCTCGGGGACTGATGGCGCGGTTCATGGTCGAATCGGACGCCAAGACAATGGATGACTTAACCCAATTCGATTACAATGGGTATCGTTATTCCGACTCGCTTTCAAAGGATAACGCACCATGCTTTATTCGTGACCCGGAATCACATTGAACGTCCACACACCAGACTCAGTCATCGCACCGTGGCTCGAGTCGCTTCAGCCTGACACATTGTGGGTCATTGGAGAAACGACGCCACCGGTCGTTACCGACTATCAGCAACACAGTAGTAACTCAGTTAGCACGCTGTCCCACCAAGAGTTCGGCTCTACTCGACAACTCCCGCAAGCAGCTCTGATTGCTAAACCTTTAACCTCGATGGATGAACTGTTAGTTGCTGGGCAACTGAAGAATCTGTTGATCTCCGACATTCTGTGTTTCGTTCATCTCTCCATTCCGCAAGATTCACTCTACGCGCTCGCATTTAAGCGTGGTGAAAAATGTCAGGATAAAGGGAATGCTCTCTTGAGTTTTCACTATTCGCTCGCCACGTATAACCACACACGCGTCTGGAACAACCCTAAATTCTGGGCAAACCCCGAAAATTGGAATAAATATTGGTGGTGACATGCGCCTGTTTGCAGCCGTTCTAATCTGTATTTCAACCTCAATCCAGGCCTCCATTGAGGCACCTGGACTCAGTGATCGCGAGTATCGATTTCTGACACTGCCCAATACCTTGAAGGTCTTGTTGATTTCGGATCCAACAACTGATAAAGCCGCTGCCTCAATGGATGTCCTTGTCGGGACCAATAACGATCCATCGAACTTTCCAGGTCTTGCACATTTCCTCGAACACATGCTGTTTCTCGGAACGGATCGGTACCCAGAGGCTGGTGAATATCAGCAGTTCATTTCGGACCAAGCTGGCTCGCACAATGCGTTTACAGCGCCTGAGCACACCAATTACTTTTTTTCTTTAAATCCAAAAGCACTCGAGCCGGCGCTCGATCGCTTCAGCCGCTTTTTTATCTCACCGACGCTTGATCCAACGTACGTTGATCGTGAGGTCAATGCGGTTGATTCGGAATATCAATCGAAACTTCGAGATCCTGCACGCCTGAGTTTTGAGGCAACAAAACAAGGGTTAAATCCATCTCACCCGTTTTCACGATTCGGGGCGGGTAACCTGGATACGTTAAAAAAACCGGGGCTGTTGGATGCGTTAAAACATTTTTATACCAATGAATATTCAGCCAATCGTATGGTACTTGTTGTTTTAGGCGAGGAGCCGCTCGGTGTACTAGAGCAATTAGTACGCGATCGATTTACCGAGATACCCAATCGACAACTCCCATCGAGTGTGACCCAGCTATCGCTGTTTGATACGGAACGCCTCCCATTTGTGGTGCAATCTAAGCCAGCAACAGAATCGAGGCGGCTCACGCTTTTATTCCCCGTTCCTGACACAGATGCCTTTGCTGATCGGGGTCCACTTCGATACATTGGTCATCTGCTTGGTCACGAAAGTGACGGCAGTCTTCTCGCACACCTCAAATCGAAAGGCTATGCCAATGGCCTCTCAGCCGGTGAGAGCCTGCGCATGACAGAAAGCCGCTCGTTTTCGATCAGTGTCAGCTTAACGCCCAAGGGCTTTGCGAACCGCGACGAGATTATCTCTGAAATATTCAGGACAATTCGACTGATAGAGACGCAAGGTATTGACCGTTGGCGATTCGATGAACTGAAGGTGATTTCTGACGCAAATTTCAAATTCGAAGAGGAGTCAATTCCACAGAATGTGGTGACCTACCTGTCGCAAAAACTGCATTCTGTCCCCCCTCAAGAGTTATTCACCCGTGACCGCCTGCTCAAGCGATTTGATGACCAACTGATCAAGGACATGTTGAGTTGGTTTACCCCTGAACGCATGTTGGTCCGAGTCACTGCACCTGAAATCGAACCCACGGAAACAACAATATACTATCCAACATCAATTCATCGTTTTGGATTGGAAGACCAACGTCTCAAAACATTTAATGAAGCTCGCAACGAAATCAGCGATATTGTTCGACTTCCTGAATCTAATCCGTTTATCCAAGTGCCCGATGCTCCAATACCTCACATACGTAAAGCCACAATCGATACACAACCACATATCCTGTTTTTATCAGAGGGTTCGATCGGTTATGTGCTGACTGAAAACCGCTTCTCCCAGCCAAAAAGTGATCTCTACATCCGCCTGAGGACGCCTCTTACGGCGAATTCACCTGAAGCATCCATCATGAGTGGTCTACTCGCAGATGCAATTAACGAACATTTCAACAGCATCAGCTACGCTTCTGCGTTGGCGGGCGCGGGTTTCTCAGCCCAATCCTCGCAATCGGGAATCACACTGCAATTCTCTGGATATCACCAGTCAGTCGTTCTCCTGGTTAACCAAGTACTCGGTCGTTTTCCCATTCCATTGATCGATGAATTAACCTGGTCACGGCTCCGACAATTGAAATCGCAGGAACTTGCGCGCATTCAGGCAACTCGACCCTCAGGCCGCCTGTTTGTTGAAATGACCGCAGAGCTTATGCCATTGGCATACTCAAGCGATGAGCTGAACGAGGCCTTTGCCAGCATTGATCGGCAGACATTCCATCAATACCAAAAAGCATTTTTCGCAGGGTTCTCAAGCGAACTGTTTTTGCATG
The DNA here is from genome assembly GCA_902536515.1 of uncultured Litorivicinus sp. GTDB lineage: Bacteria > Pseudomonadota > Gammaproteobacteria > Pseudomonadales > Litorivicinaceae > HIMB30. Next base: position 17,820 of record CACAXU010000010.1, read on the forward strand.
GTCCTGTGTCTCGAGACGAAGGCAAAGCACTTCTAGAATCCTGGGTCAAACAATTACCGATCGACGAGTCGACACCGACAGTGCAAATAACAACAAATGCATGGCGTGGTGAACGCAGTCGATCTTATCAATATAGCCATCCAGACCAAGCCGCCGCGGTGCTATACATTGATACGAAAACCGATCCGCAATCTCGAATTTTAAATCGACTTGCCGGCAACATAATCGAGGCTCCTTTTTACACGAAGTTGAGGACGGAAAACCAGCTCGGATATCTCACATTCGCCACTGCTTTTCCGCTCTACAATACGCCGATCTTAACCGGTGTGATTCAATCACCCTCAGCCGATCCGGACGAACTAGTGAGCGCAATTCAAAATGAATTTGAGGGCTTCGCTACGATGGTTGAAGGCATGCCGAACGAGCAATTCGAAAGCCAACGACTGAGCCTACTGGATCAGTTATTGAACCCACCGTCGACCCAAAACGATCTTTCAAATGCAATTTGGAGCGCCATCGGCTTACGCCGCCCATTCAGTGACCGAATGGAACAGGTCATATTTCTCCAGGCATTGACCAAAGAACAGTTCGTCAGCTATTTGGAAAAGCGGATCCAGAATCCAGTCATCCTGAAGGCTTTCCGCGCGGATGATTAGTTGCAGTCGTGGTTGATTGATCTCTGACCGAACGCATTACTGAACCCACGAAGCTTCTGTCGTTCGTGAAGGTGTCTCATAGCAGGAGATTTGTCGCGAATCACCAAAAAACAGCCGATTCAGATACCAGCACATTCACAGCGATCGTGTGATCGATCGATGCGAAAACCGACAGTCACACAGGAGGTTGCTTATCCAACCACATCGCAAATTGCTCGAGTTGTTCGATCTGATGGGGCTCGAGATCTGTCCTTTGACTGATTGCTACTAGTTCATCCTGTACGCGACTTGCTTGCGTTTTTGTCGAATGCACACCCATCAGCTTTTTTCTACGAGTTTTTTGCCACAATTTCCACTCACTCTGCGTTAGCGACTGCGGGAAATTACGGGCACGGTATCGGAATAACAGGATGTCATACCGGGGATCCTCAAATGATTGTGTCCATTGATTTAAGCCCTCAGGATCCATTAACGGAAGACTGGTTAGCAACTCTTTATCATGAGTTGATAAAAAATTTCCCGCGTAAAGTCCAAAGTCAACATCGTCAGGTAACGCTTGTTTCGTTTCTACTAAAACCTGCACGATCAGTTGATAGAGCTGTTTAAATGCAGGAGATTCTTGAATATGTTGCCACACATCAAGATGCTGATTTTGTCGTACTTCGTCTCGACCAAACGCTTCCAATCGCGTTTTAACATGTGGCTCGAGCATCCCACGACGGAACAACATCGGTTGTGCGTTAATACGAATCGTATGAATGCCCAATTCTTGCACCTGTTTTCTCAGCCGAGACCGATCTGCGGGGTTGCTCTCAACCAACCCAACCAAATTCGTCATCACCTGTTGCGGGTCATAATTCAAGTCAAAAGCAACATAATCATTGGATCGTTCAGATAATCGAAATGGAATCCACAAATCACGGACAAATCCTTGATCCCAACCGGCAAAGGACGTTACCTCTAGAAGGCCCTCACTGCGACCATCTGCGCGAATTTGATCGGTCACAAAATGCTTGTCGATCCGCTTCAAACAAGTGGCAAATAAATCGGGATCATGCAACGCGAGCTGTCTGGCCAAACGCGATGTAACGGCGACATCAGATGATGCATCATGGGCTCTTTTCAAACCTCGATCAAGTTGGTTCAAAGGTCCGATTCGATCCAACTTAAATCGTGGGCGGCCGTCGTTATCTTCTGGCCAGCGAATCGCCTCTGGCGCAAGCACAAAATACGTCAGAACCACCGGATACAAGTCAAACCGCCCACGTCCATCGGCATACTGCCAAGCGTACGGGTCTCGCAAACAACGGTAAAAAATATGTTGGGTGAATTTATCGTCGAACCCGCGCGAGTTGTAACCAGCAACTAAGGTTCTCGGAGCAATCAATTGCTCGAGGTGGTTTGCGAGCTCAGCTTCTGAGATACCGTCGCGCTGATGCACACCAGGCAGAATTTGATGCACCAGCATAGCGGCAGGTGAAGGCAAAACATCGTCTGGTAGACGGACCAACTGTGACTCAGCGTCAGCTACTGGCTCCATCCCTGGGTCTGTCACCTGCCATCCCAATTGAACCACCCGATCTGCTGCAGCATCACGTCCGGAAGTTTCGTAGTCGTACCACAGAATCTGCAATTTATTTCTCAGGAAGCGTCACATTGAGTTCTAACACCGATGCATCACCTGCCCGATCTAAGCGAACACTCACATGATCATCTCGAATTGCCACATACTTTTTAACAACATCAAGAATATCGCGTTGCAGATCAGGTAAGAAATCGGGTCCCCTCCAATTTTGTCGTTCATGCGAGATTAAAATCTGTAGCCGCTCTTTCGCGGCAGCAGCGGTTGTTTTCTTCTTCCCAGAGAACAGTCCAAACAGAGCCATCAATCACCTCCCCCCAAAATCCGGCTCAATAAGCCCTGTTTTCTCGAAGTCACGAACCGCATTGGACGATCCTCCCCCAAGAAACGTGCGACTGAATCGCTGTAGGCAAGCCCAGCATCTGAGTCTTCGTCCAAAATGACTGGAACGCCAGTGTTTGAAGCTTTGAGTACTGCTTTTGATTCTGGGATAACGCCAATAAGTTTAACAGCGAGAATATCGCACACGTCTTCTTTTGATAGCATTTCGCCCTTCTCAACGCGGACAGGGTCATAACGGGTAATTAAAAGATGCTCATATACTTTTCCACCCTCTTTTGCGCGCTTAGATTTCGACTGGAGAATCCCGAGGATTCGGTCTGAGTCACGCACGGATGACACTTCTGGATTTGTCACGATGACCGCATGATCCGCAAAATGAAGTGCCATTATTGCACCGCGTTCGATTCCAGCAGGGGAGTCACAGACGATATATTCAAAACCGAGCTCTGAAAGTTCATCGAGAACCTGACCAACTCCTTCTTCTGTGAGCGCATCTTTATCTTTGGTTTGACTGGCTGCCAGGATCGACAAATTTTCGAGTCGCTTATCCTGAATTAACGCCTGATTAAGAGTTGCTTCTCCTGAAATGACGTTCACAAAATCGAACACCACACGACGCTCAACACCTGTGATGAGATCAAGATTCCGCAGACCAACATCAAAATCGATAACCGCGGTCCGATGTCCCGCCTGAGCCAGACCCACCGCAATCGCGGCAGACGTCGTAGTTTTACCAACTCCACCCTTCCCTGAGGTCACAGTGACAACGGTAGCCAATCTTTTCCCTCCTTTATCCCATCAATCCAAAAGTTAATTTTCGCGACGTTTCATCAAGTCCAACTCGCACTTTAGCAGACCAAAGTTCTTCTGGAATCTGATCCGACCCACAGTACGTGCCTGCCAGAGAGATAAGCTCGGGTTCGAATGTTAAACAGAAAATCTCCGCAGAGACTCGACCGCTGACTCCAGCAGCAACCCGTCCGCGACACCGTCCATAAACATGTACGTGGCCATCAGCCATGATTTCGGCGCCCTGACTCACCTGTCCGATCACGACCAGGTCTCGATCCTTCGCATAAATTTGGACGCCCGACCGAATCGGACCCTCCATTATCAAAGCAGTCTCAGGTGAATGGGTGGCGGCCATCTCATGACTCGACTGCAACTCTATCGGACCATAGTTTGAGGATAACCATGCGAGACCTAAATCATCAGCAACAACACGGTGCTCAGGCGAACCAGTCAAACCCATCAAACCGATATCCAACCGATCCAGCGCCGCGACTGCTGACCGGATTTCCTCGGGCTGATGTTCCGGTGCCGGCTTCAAAACAATTGCAATTTCATCCATGAGCGCGGGTGCTTTTTCACGCTGCACTTCGAGCCAATGCGCAAGCGGCTCACTCTCCCCACGCCACTCGAGTGTCATGAGGCTATAGCGATTGGCACTAATTCTAGGCGCTTTCATCATTAATTTATCCGGGTATAAACATAGTGTGCTTGTTTGCTACCTGTTGCTTGACGAAACAATTTCACTTCATTACAGTACGCGCCTCGATTGCGGGGTGGAGCAGCCTGGTAGCTCGTCGGGCTCATAACCCGAAGGTCAGAGGTTCAAATCCTCTCCCCGCTACCATTATCCCTTGAAATACTCCAATCGATACGCTTGATTAAATTGACCAGCGTCGGATGAATTTGCTTTCCAGCTCCTGACAGCATCTCAACATATGGGATGATCGCACACGATTCGGGTAACCGATCGCCCTGTTCCAGGATTTCCCGCATCCGACCCAAAAAGATAAACTGCAACCATTGCTCAAGCTCAAGGGTGTCGTAGCAAAAAGGCATGGTGCTAGCCAAAGCCTCTGGCTCAGGACGGGCATCGGACCACAATCCCAAGTCTCGCAAACCCAGCTCCAGCGCGTTAAGCGCGTCGATTACATCAGTCGTGTGTTGATCCATCAGAGCGACGACTCACGTTCGTGGAACAAGGCTCCACACTCGAGACTCAGACGGTGCTTGGACTTTAAATGCACCAAGGTCTTTGCTTTTTCGTAAGATTTTCGCTTGATCACGCTAGACGACAGCGTAGTTTTTAATACAGGAAGCGAGTTTGCCTTAAGCTCGTCTATCAACTGTTGAGGAAAGTTAGCTGTCGCGGGGGTTTGATTTGGGATAATCGCCTCGAGGCTGAGTTGGGCATTATGATTAGCTTTAATTTCTTCAATTGTTTCAATAGATTGATACAGCGCCAGTTTCAAAAACGCATCACAAAGAAGAGGGACGACAACCCTATCTGCTGCAATCATTGCCGACCGAGAAAATAAATTAAGGGCTGGCGGTGTATCCAAATAAATGCGATCAAAATCCTGCTTCAATTCATTAAGACATTCCTTTAATTCGTACACCTTATAGCGACTCTCGAGTTTATGCTCTAGTTTGAGTAAACCCCGGCCCGAAGGCATCGTTGATAAACTGTCATACACACTCTGGTGAATCAGAGACGTAACTGGTTCTCTAAAATACAACGATAGTTGGTTTTGAAAAAAATCTTCCACGCCTGAAAGCGGATCATAAGCTTCGCCCAGAATGTATTGTGTGCCATTCCCTTTAACGTCCAAATCTATAAAAAGGATTTTCAACCCTGCTTTTGCACTTGCGGCAGCGAGATTGACAGCGATACTGGATTTCCCAATACCACCTTTTTGGTTAAAGAGTGCTCGCCGCATCATTACTTCCTGGGTGATAGTGCAAGATTCACGCGACCATCCAGGTCGATTATCCGTTGTGTTAACTGCTTGCGACTGGCATCAACTGCATCAATGACTTGCTGTTGCTGCTCAGCTTGCTGAGCCAGTCGATCCACCTGCTCTGAGAGTACATCGAGAACGATCAGTGCATTGTTCGTGGTCGCGAGTTGGGTGAGTTGCTCATTGATTCCATCAAGTGCTAATTGAATACTCTTGACGGTTTGGTCAGTCGATGCCTGTCCCGCATTCACTGCCCGGAGACGGTCGTCGAGGTTTGACAAAGCAATCTGCAACGACCGCAGTTCATCACTCAACGCAATTACTGCCTGTCGAGTACCGGCAACCGCATCGATCCGAGTCCGCTCTACATTGATCTGTTCGCTAAGTAAGGAAACTGACTCATCGAATTTTGATTGTGCAGCCTTCGATGATAATTCTACAACACCCAGTTTTTTTTCAGTGGATTGGATTTGTGTACCGATGACACCGAATTCCTTTTCCACAGCCACCTGTGATGTTTCGATATTTTGTTGGACTGATTTGACTTGCTTGGAAAGCGCATCAAGATCTCGAGCCACGTCCGACTTGAGACGCGCCTCGACCGACTGCACCATTTTCCTCATCTGGGCATCAGATTGAGCCAACTCCCCAATCCCTTGAGCCTGTGCATCATTCAACCGGTCAATTGTCGACTCAAGCTCTTGAGCCTGACTCTCAGCCTGAGTCAAAGCCGCCTGATACCGACCAGCCTCCTCAAGTCCAAAAAATGCCATTCCAAACGAAACACATAAGCTCACCACAACGAATAACCACAATAACCAATTCGAGCTCGATTGTTTGGGTGCTGTGGGTGTCACGCGAGGAGAATTCTCAGCATCAACATTAGAGTGGACTAAACTGGTCGTCTCTGCGACTGCAATCGGCGTATTCAGATCATCGCTGAATTGAGGTTCTTTACGGGTCATATAGTTGCCTTACGCATTCGTCGAGTGTACCGAATCTGCAGACAAAACGAACCCATCATCATAGAAAAGATTGATTTGTAAACATCAGCCCCCACTAATCCCGATACTGATTTACCTAGGAGGTCATTATGGCATTTGAATTGCCCTCATTGCCCTATGCTAAGAATGCATTGGCGCCGCATATCTCAGAAGAAACACTCGAGTTCCACCACGGTAAACATCACAAAACCTATGTGGATAATTTGAATAACCTCGTACCAGGAACTGAGTTTGAAGGTCAGTCGCTTGAAGCGATCATCAAAGCATCATCTGGTGGCATTTTTAACAACGCAGCCCAAGTTTGGAACCACACATTTTACTGGCACTGCCTGTCACCAAATGGTGGTGGAGAACCCACTGGTGAATTAGCCGATGCTATTAACGAAACCTTTGGGTCATTTGACAATTTTAAAGAACAATTTACGAAGACATCAGTGACGACATTTGGATCTGGTTGGGGCTGGCTTGTCAAAACAAATGACGGCAAACTGGAGCTTGCATCAACCACTGGCGCGGGAAATCCAATGACTGAAGGTAAAACGCCACTGCTAACATGTGACGTGTGGGAACACGCTTACTATGTCGATTATCGTAATGCACGCCCAGCATACCTAAAAGCATTCTGGGAACTCGTTAATTGGGAGTACGTAGCGGAACAATTCGCAAACGCGTAGCCCGGTTAATAAAAAACCCGCCTCAGCGGGTTTTTGTCTTTTATATATCCGATAACAGGTAAAAAACCCCATCCAATTTTGGATGGGGTTTAGACTTACGTAAATAACTTACATCATGCCGCCCATACCGGGATCCATTGCTGGAGCCATTGGCTTATCTTCCTTGATTTCTGTGATCATACACTCAGTCGTAACCATCAGGCCAGCAACAGAGGCTGCCGCTTGTAATGCAGAGCGAGTAACTTTTGCAGGATCCAGAATACCCATAGCGATCATGTCACCGTATTCACCAGATGCTGCATTGAAACCAAAATTCCCTTTCCCCTGCTTTATCTTATCAACCACAACTGATGCTTCACCGCCAGCGTTAGCCACTATCTGACGTAACGGAGCTTCCATCGCACGCTTGGCGATTTGAATACCGACATTCTGCTCTTCGTTATCTGCTGTCAGATCGCCAACAGCCTGTAATGCACGGATCAGAGTGACACCACCGCCGGATACGACTCCTTCTTCAACCGCAGCGCGTGTTGAGTGGAGTGCATCTTCAACGCGAGCTTTCTTTTCCTTCATTTCTACCTCAGAACCGGCGCCGACCTTAATCACAGCAACACCACCAGCCAGCTTCGCTTTACGCTCGTGTAATTTCTCGCGATCATAATCTGACGACGTTTCTTCGATTTGCGCCTCGATCTGCTTCACACGGCCCCGGATGTCGTCCGCTTTACCTGCACCATCGATGATCGTTGTATTCTCTTTCGAGATTTGCACACGCTTCGCAGTTCCCAAGTCATCTAAGGTGGCAGTTTCGAGTGACAAACCAACTTCTTCAGAGATCACGGTACCGCCAGTAAGCACTGCAATATCTTGGAGCATTGCTTTACGACGATCGCCAAAGCCAGGAGCCTTCACAGCAGCGACTTTCACGATTCCACGCATGTTGTTCACGACCAGAGTCGCAAGGGCCTCGCCCTCGACGTCTTCAGCAATCAACAGTAATGGCTTACCTGCTTTTGCAACACCTTCCAGTACTGGAATTAAATCGCGGATGTTCGAAATTTTCTTGTCAACCAACAAAATGAACGGATCGTCCAGTTCGGCTGTCATGTTGTCTTGGTTGTTAACGAAGTACGGGGACAGGTAACCGCGGTCAAACTGCATCCCTTCGACCACGTCCAGTTCATCTTCAAAACCTGATCCTTCCTCAACAGTGATTACACCATCCTTCCCGACTTTTTCCATCGCTTCGGCAATAATCGAACCAACACCCGCGTCTGAGTTTGCAGAGATCGTGCCGACTTGCGCGACTGCCTTTGAGTCTTCACAAGGCTTCGCCATTCCGCCGATTGCCTCAACAGCCGCTTTGACTGCTTTATCGATGCCACGTTTCAGGTCCATCGGGTTCATACCCGCGGCAACTGACTTCAACCCTTCGTTGACGATGGCTTGAGCCAACACGGTCGCAGTTGTCGTTCCGTCACCGGCAACGTCAGATGTCTGTGAAGCGACTTCTTTCACCATCTGTGCGCCCATGTTTTCAAACTTATCTTCAAGCTCGATTTCTTTCGCCACAGAAACACCGTCCTTCGTAACGGTTGGAGCACCAAATGACTTGTCGAGCACAACATTACGACCTTTCGGTCCCAGCGTTGTCTTAACTGCGTCTGCCAAAATGTTTACTCCAGCAAGCATACCCTGACGGGCAGCATCACCAAATTTTACGTCTTTAGCTGTCATGTCTTCAAAAATCCTTTCTTCAGGGGTCTTACTTTTCGATTACGCCGAGAATTTCTGACTCGCTCATAATCAGAAGTTCTTCACCGTCTACCTTGATTGTGTTTGAGCCTGAATATTGGCCGAACACTACTTTTTCACCAACAGAAACCGACATTGCTCGGGTTTCTCCGTTGTCGAGTGGTTTGCCTGTTCCGACAGCGACAATTTCACCCTGATTCGGCTTCTCAGCCGCAGCACCAGGAAGAACAATGCCGCCGGTGGTTGTTGTTTCCTCTTCCATGCGTCGAATGACGACGCGATCTTGGAGTGGACGAATGTTCATCTGCTGATATCTCCGCTTTATGACAATGAACTTTAGGCTTACGCCTTTCCTCGACCCACCCAACCCAATGAGTTGGAACGCTTTCCCTAGCTCACCTGTGGGGGGTTAAATGCCCGAAACATACCTGTCCCGAGAACATGCCGTTTAATGAAGACACTTTTATTTTTTTCAATAGCCAGACTAGAAATTTCTATCATCGATGTGGCGAAATTCGCCTTCGATAATAATTTTATCGCGGTAGCGGTCGACCAGCTTTAGGAGAAGCCATTGACGAGTTTGAGGGATTAATAGCGCGAAACCAATCGCATCGGTGACAAAACCCGGGGTCAATAATAGTGCGCCTCCGACTGCAATCATCACACCACTGACGAGCTCAGATGCCGGAATTGCTCCTTCATCCATTTTTTGCCGTGCACGCATCAGTGTTGACAGGCCCTGCCGCTTTAGGAGCGACAATCCCAAAGTTGCAGTCAAGACCACGAGCGCGATGGTCGGTAACGCACCAATCAAACCGCCCACTTCAATCAAGATCCACATCTCAACGATCGGCACGAGCATAAAAATGATTAATGGCATCACAATTCCTCCAACCCGCAGGATACAGATTTGTGAATACCAAACCAAAGAGGGGTAGCTTTTTTTTGCAGTGCAACTAAACTGACGGTAAGAATATTGCATTGCAACAAATTCTTTTGTGCAACCACAACAAAGATATGGATTAAGGATTATACATGGATCTCAACGGCAAAGTGATCGTCATCACTGGCGGCGCTCAGGGACTTGGCCGTGCAATGGCGTTACGCCTAGCGCCTAAAAAGCCGCATATCGCTCTGATTGATATGAATGCAGACACTCTCGCGAAAGCGAAACAACTGATCGAGGATGCAGGGACGACTGCATCGGCTTGGGTATGCAATGTGGCGAAAGAAGATGAAGTTGACGAGACTTTTGCGCAAATTGCTGCACAAACTGGTCGACTCGATGCGGTCGTTAATAATGCCGGTATTACTCGCGATTCATTATTCCTCAAAGTCAAAGACGGTGTTGTCGAAATGCGGATGAGTTTCGAACATTGGCAGCAGGTGGTTGATGTGAATCTGACTGGCACATTCTTGTGTAGCCGAGCGGCGGCAACTGAGATGGTGAAAGCAGGGAACGGTGGTTGCATTATCAATATCTCTTCGATTTCACGTCACGGAAATATAGGTCAGACCAATTACACAGCAACCAAAGCTGGTGTCGCTGCAATGGCTGTCACTTGGGCGAAAGAACTTGCGCGTCAGGGCATTCGCTGCGCAGCGATCGCTCCTGGCTATATCGGAACAGAAATGGTTTTAACAATGAAACCTGAGGCATTAGAAAAGATCGCTACAGGCATCCCGGCAAAGCGACTTGGTCAACCTGATGAAATAGCACAAACGGTTGAATTCATCCTTCAAAATGATTACGTCAACGGCCGCGTTATTGAGGTTGACGGCGGCCTCCGCGTCTAAGAAACTTGCCTTACGGATCAAGCACCCGAAAATGGGTGCCTGGTCAGGACGGATTATGACACTTAGCGACACGCTCAAAACCTATGTTGATAAACGGATTCTATGGGTCTTCCTGATGGGTTGCGCCAGTGGGTTTCCTTGGGTCCTTATTGCATCAGCACTTGCGGCATGGCTCAAAGATTCAGGCGTCTCGAGGACTGAGATTGGGCTCGTGGGTATTGCGTATGGGATTTATGCATTTAATTTTCTATGGGCTCCCCTGATCGATCGGATCAATCTTCCTGCAGTCGCGCGCGTCGGTCAGCGGAAAAGTTGGATCTTAATCACTCAAGGCGCAATGGTAGCGCTCACCCTGTACCTGGCCACAATCCAAACGCCTGCCGATTCACTGCTCGTGGTAGGTTTATTAATCTTCGGTATTGCACTTTTTTCAGCAACGCAAGATATCGCAATTGATGCATTCCGAGTCGATCACTTTTCCTACGGGAACCAGGCATCCATCCCTGCCGCTTCCGCGATGGCAACCGTTGGATGGTGGGCTGGTTATTCATTTCCGGGATATTTTGCATTTGCGTATGCTGATACGCTCGGTTGGAACGCGGTTTACCTTATGCTAACTGGATGCTTGATCGCTTTCATGGTTGCAACCTGTTTCGTCACAGAACCGGTTACTGAGCGTGAATCGCTTCAACGCGAGATCGAAGCTCAGTATTCACAAACCGGGCAATCTCGGGCGCGACGCGTGATCAACTGGTTGACAGTCACTGCCTGGGAACCACTTGCTGACTTCTTTAAAAA
>CACAXU010000011.1 GCA_902536515.1 uncultured Litorivicinus sp.
GGATTTGTCGAGCCCCTGCTAGACAAGAACCTTCCACATCATATTCGACTTTTAAAAAGTAAAAATCCTGATGTCCGGATCGAGGCGGTTACCAACGGTGATCCAATTACAATAAAAAATCTCAACGCACTCCATGAGGCCGGGCTAGACAACCTTCTCGTGAGTTGCTACGACGGTGAGCATCAGATAGCCGCAATATTAAAGAAAGTTAGACGTTCAAAATTCCCAGAGAAAGCAGTTATGTTTCGAAAGCGTTGGGGGGGTTTGGTTGAAAATTTCGGTATTAGTCTCAGCAATCGTGGCGGTTTAATGTCGAATGCTGAATTCCAGATAGGTAACCTGAAAGAGTCTTGGAACAATCCCTGTTTTTATCCCGCAAATACCTTTTTTTTAGATTACAAAGGTGATGTCTTAATGTGTTCGCATGATTGGGGGAAAAAACAGATTGTTGGGAACCTTAACCAAGAAACATTTCTCGAAATTTGGCACGGTCCTCGTATGTCAGCGATCAGGAAAATGCTTCTTAACGGGGACCGAAGCGTTACGCCTTGCAATATTTGCAATGTACAGGGAACTAGAATGGGGGTAGAACATGCGAATGCGTGGACATCTCTCTTTGAGGGTAGTCATTAGTGGAACGATTTCTCATATCTGGGGCGACATCTCCACTCGGTTTAGCACTAACAAATAAACTCTCCGAGCTAGGTATTTCTTCAACGCTTATAGTCAATAAGAAAACCACCAACAATGGCTTAATAAAAAAATTAAAAGGCGAAACCCTCGATTGTGATCTCAGCTGTCCACGTAGCGTAGACATTCTTTGCAACGAAATCGAACGATCGTACACGTCCTTCTCTGCTTTTGTTCATCTAGCTGCTACTGCACCAGAAGATGACTATGACATAGGTGTTTTAGGTGAAACATTCAACGTAAACGTGTTTTCGGGATGGAGGATAGCAAAAACATGTATTGCTATGATGGAGCGTGCAATAGGTGGACGAATATTGTTCGTCGGATCCGTCGGCCAGAAGTTCGGTGGAAAAAATGCGCGCGCGGGTTACGCAGCCTCAAAATTCTTACTTGAGTATTTCCCAAAATACTTTAGAGAATGCGGGGCTAATGGAATTTTAGTAAATACCTTACGATTAGGGGTAATGGAGGGCGGCACACAGACGAAAACCGACGTATCCTCTTCTGACTTCACAAAACGCGTGGATTTAATTCCAACCAGGACATGTATTTCTCACGCAGAAGCTGTCAAAAACATCTTATTTCTTTGCTCAGAAGAAAATAAAAGCATTCACAATTCAGTTCTTACTTGCTCCGGAGGTGAGTAGAATCGAAAATTATGAGTTGGGGCACTTGAATAATATGAAAATCGTAATCGGAATACCGGCTCGTTTAGGCTCCTCTCGTTTTCCGGGAAAACCCCTGTGTGCCATCCAGAACAAGCCAATGATTGAGCACTGCTACAAACGCTCACAACTTAGCAAGTTAGCTACCGAGTTATTCGTGACAACATGTGATCACCAAATTAGAGAAAAAGTCGAGTCTTTCGATGGAAACGTACTCATGACAGAAGAGAACATTGAGCGTCCCGGTTTACGTGTTGCTGTAGCCGCAGAACAACTATCGCTTCAAGACGAGGACATTGTTGTTGTCGTACAGGGAGACGAACCGCTGATACATCCGGATATGATTGACTTGGCTATCCAGCCCTTGCTGATGGAAAAAGACATATTTGTTAGCAACCTATGTTCGAACGCTACAACAGCAGATTTGAACGATCCTAGCGAAATAAAAGTGGTGTGTGATCTTGAAATGAATGCGTTATACATGTCGCGATCTCCCATCCCGTCGGTCATCCATGAAGAGGTGTCAACCGCCTGGTGGCGACAAGTTTGTATCATGCCATTTCGATGGGGTTTCATGAAAAAATTTAACCATGACTTGCCTCCGACGCCGCTTGAACGCCAAGAATCAATCGAAATGCTCCGAGCAATACAGCATGGTTACAAGGTAAGAATGGTGCCCTCACCCTTTGTTTCGAAATCGGTTGATACAGAAGACGATCGACGAGAGGTTGAGCTATTAATGAAGAGTGACTCTATCTTCCCGCTATATGGAAATATGCCATGAAACAAAACTTAAAGACTAAGATGCAAGATGGCCAACACGTATTCGGGACGTGGTCCATGTTGCCTTCAGGTACTGTCGTTGATGTTATCGCAAGAAGTGGAATCGACTTTATAGTAATCGATCTCGAGCACGGATTAATTTCGTGGGAAACAGCAGAAGAAATGGTACGTGCTGCCCTGCTTCACGACTGCCAACCGATCATACGCGTCGGTGATAAGCACGAAAACACTATACTTCGTGCGCTTGAAACGAATTGTAGAGCGATACTTATTCCGCATGTATCGACAGAAAGTGAAGCAATCAAAATCGCACAAGCTGCCCGATACAGTCCATTGGGGGACAGAGGCCTTTCCCCATATACAAGTTGCCATAATTTTCATCATGAGGGTCTGCATCAAAGTCTCGCTTATCACGTGGAAAATACCTTAGTTGGGATTCTAGTCGAGGGCGAAGAAGGCATACAAAATCTTCACGATATCTCGGCTGTACCTGGCATAGATTTAATATATCTGGGTCTTTACGATATCTCTCAGTCAATTGGACTTTCAGGTCAACTAGAGCATCCTCGAGTCAGAGAAAAAATGATCGAATGTCTTAAAATAATTAAGGGAAATCAGAAATTAGTGGGTACATTCGCGCGCGAAGTTGGAGCCTGTAGGGAGTTCAGTCAAATGGGTTTCTCTTTTATTGCGTATGTTGCCGATAGTTTCGCCTTGGCAGACTTTTACCGAAAATTCAATGCAATTGTTAAGAACGATGGTTTATGAAGCCAGGAGCCTTATATCTCTTCAACCGCTAGTCCAAGATTACTGTTAACGGGTTTGCTGGTTCAACTGCTCAAACATGTTCAAAGAATCTTCATATTTTGCTGAACTCACTGAACCAAAAATGTTCGAGATTACTCAACGCAAACCGCACCAGCTAACATCTTTTGGCAAATAACACAGAAGCTCACGAAAGAAGCGTTGATCCGACATCCTGCTCGAGTAAACTTTTTAAGCTTGCTACCTGATTTAGATAATTCAGACATTAACTTGTTGTCTTGGTATCCTATGGCCATCTTGCGCTCTAAGAAAGTCTTGACCGATACGTCATACGACCTAGAACACCAAAAAGCAGATGAGTCCACCGGAGTTTAAACAGTGATAAAGCCTCAGCGGGTAACCCGTCAACGAAATTCATTGGCCAGCGTCAAGATTTCTGCGGATACCGTTCCCGTTGAAAATCACTACGAAGAAATAATGTGCCGGAGGATCGCAGAAAACACGACGCATGTTGAGCCTTATGATCGACGTTTATTTTTAAACCTAATCATGATGGTGTTGCAGAGTTATTGCTCACGCGCTCACATTGTAGACTGGGGAGCAGGGATTGGGGTCCAAGCCCAAATTCTATTGCAAAAATGGTCTCCCTTAATTGAGCAAATCCTCTTAGTTGAACAACCAAAAATTGTAGAGTCTCTCAAAAAATCGTACTCCGACTCTCGAATGACCTTTTGCAACTCAGAAGATTTTGTGCCTTCGCCCTGTGATCTCTTTATGGCGCATGGCAGTCTCTCATATTTTGAAAAACCTCTGACACTCCTTGATCAAGCGCTTGCCAATGCCAAGGTTATCGCTATTAGCAGATTTCTTGTGAGCGCAGACATCGACCACCCCCTCCAGATCCATGATCCGAAAGGGAATCACGTCGAAATAGTTTCTCCTGAAAAATCGTTGATCAATCAGGCCAAAAACAGTGGACATAAGATTTTTATCTATGAGAAGTCATCTATGCCAGCGCATAAACAATGTGTTCAAGATCAAACTGGGAGAGTCATACAACTGCAGAACGTTTCTTTCATTCTGGGCAAGTAACCTACCCGATTTTTAGTGATCCCTGGTAGCCGAAACGGCGGGTAACGCGAATCCGAAACATCGCAGTCAGAAACAGGCCCCAAACCGAGGGACTTCGCCACTAATGGCTATGCCGCGACGTTTGGTTTTAGAAACCCTGACACAGATCTGAGGACTCACAAGGTAGCAAAAAACCTAGCGACCTGAATTGCAAAGCCCGCCTCTCCCAGAGTTAACAGAACATCCCGAAATAACTAGGATGAATACCGGACCCGGCCTTACACCTCTCGATTAAAGCGTCTAAGGACTTTTGTTGGTGGCTCCGTATGATAATGCTGCCAAGCAATCTGCATTGATAGGGGTGTCAGGTGGCCGTGATCAAGGTACCAGCCGGGGTCTGAAACTCCGTCGCCTCTATCGGTCAAGGCATGCACATCAAGAAAACCGAACCCGACTTCCTGCGAGATTTTTCTTAGAAATTCGTTAAAAGTGATTCTTAATTCAACAAGTTCTTTAAAGCCTGTGCTCTGATAAATTTGGAGATTCGATGGCGGGCAAGGGACACCTTGGATTGAAATATCGTGGACCAGATCTTTGTTGCAACACGAAACATACCCGCAAAAATTCCGTATGGTTGATTCCACGATCCGTGCAGTTTTTCCATTTCCTTTGTTTTTTTTGAGTTTCAGGATTCCTGTATCTAACCGGCAGTCAATCTCTCCAACTGCAATCAGTACCTCACTTTGCTTAGGAATTTCGTTCATCAACCTACGGAATTTTAGCTTATATTGATTCACTTGGTTATTTCCTAAATGCCACTGCTTGCATCCCTTGATGAGATGCGCCTCGCCAATAACTTTCTTACAGCTTTTCTCGACCAGCAAGTTATGACTAACAAGCGAATGACTTTCGCCTAAGATATATAGTCGTGACGCACACCTCGCTGCTTCAAAAGACGGGCTTACCAAAAGTTGTTCCGATAAAATTTTCTTGAGATAAATGTAATAATTTTTCTCAGTTGAAAAAGAAGAATGCTCTTGATCTAAGATTTCACCGGCATTCGATAAATATGTCCTTGCTGATGAAATCTGATTAGTCAAGAAGGCATCCAATGCTAAGTGGACATTTGCCTTGAGAGTTGGCCCGATGGCACTCTGACGTCTCGCTCGATGCATCAAATCTAACGAGTCCTCCTTCTTGGAAAGATATTCAAAAAGCACTGACAGATTCAGCAGAGCATCCCCATAATCTGGCCTCTGCTCGATCGCCTTGCTAAAGCTTTTTGTCGCCTCTTCGAGCTTGTTGAGTGATTGAAGTACTACCCCTAGCAAGTTATGTGCTTCAGGAAAAATTGAACTTATAGCGATCGCGGCCCTGCAACAGCGCTCGGCCTCTGGGAACTTCCTTTGGCCTTGATAGGTAAGAGCCAGATTGCAATATGCTGCACCCAAACTTGGCTTAAGGATGATAGCTTGCCTGAAGCTACTCTCACTCTCTTCGTACTCACATAGGCCGCGCAAGATGTTCCCCAACGTATTGTGAGCCTCAGCAATTGTTGGATCGAGATGGATCGCTCGGCGGGCATATCGCTCAGCAGCGATCGCATCGTCCTTGGAAAACAGGCATATCGCCAGATTGACATGTGCCGCAATATGGGTGTCATCTAAGCTCAATACTTGTCTAAAATTTTCGATCGCCTCATCCCAAACCTCCAGCTGCTGAAAAATAAATCCAAGCTTGTGGAATATAGATGGGTCTGTCGCGTTCAGCTCAATCGCAGTTCTGAGATAACGAATTGCTTCGTCGAATTGCTTCCGGTCGGCAAGAGAAAAACCCAAAATTTTTAGGGCGAACGGATGCGACGGATACTGATCATTTATTGACCGAGCCAACTCCTCAACTGACACGTGACAGCCTTTTTCATGAAGCGACGCAAGTCGCCTTAACATGTTATCAGGAGGATAACCCCGTGATACTGGCAACTTCACTTGAGCCCCCTAATTGTCTGCCATGGTAGCGGGATGAAACACATCTTGGGCAGATTCTATTCTTCGTCGCCCAAGGCCATTGAGATTTTGAAAAATCAGCGACTCTAAATATGAAGTCCAAAGTGTGAGATGGTCCAAATTTCCAAGCGACATTACATTAATCACTGATCTTTATGGATGAAGTCGAAGCGGATGATTTGACGCATGCCCCCGTCAAATGGTCTACCTGCGTAATGAGGTATGTTGGTATCGAAAATATGAAAATGACCGGCGTTACCAGTGAGTGCCAAAAATTCCAAATACGCATCAGAGACTAGGTTATCACCACGAGCTGTCGCAACTTTCCGTTTGGCTTCGAAAGCACTTGGGATTATGTCCTTCGCTATGAACATCGGACCATGTTTCAGCTCGACGTCGGTCAAGTAAAACATTATTTTCGTTGTCCTATTCCTGTCAAAGTGAGGCAGGAATGGTAAAACTGTGGTGTCAGCCTCATTGGCGGAACTCTCGACCACCCAAACCTTTTGAAACAATAGATGCGGCGCTTTAACGAATAGATTTGCAATCGCGAGGAAAATATTTCGGCTAGGTCGAGAAAGATTTTGAATATTTTCATTCTCCCCCATCTGCCAAACATGAGCTGGCGTCCATGATCGCTTCGGACATACCGCCTTTATTTCTTCGCTCAGCGTCTTCAATAAACGTAAATCGGTCTGACTGACGTTGCCGACGCTGAACCCACACTCGTGATCGAACATTTTTGCTACCAAAACACTAACTTTGTTTATGAATTCCAGCAAAAAACAGGCCAAAGATCAGAGCAGATGTCGAACCTTCACCTTTTTGGTAAAAGGCAGTTTATCTTCTGCTATTGTTACATCCGCAATCGAATTACTTTACATTACGCCGAAGGTCAACTGATGGACTACAAAAGAAAAAGGCAGCAAATCGCCACAGCCTTGGCCGAGAATCCCGCCGACGCCTTGCAACTTGCTCTCGAGTTAGTCGTCAACGAACCCAATGAGAGCGTCAATTATAAAAACCTGGCAATCTGCTACGCCTATAATGACCAAGTAACTAAGGCCAGAGCAACCCTCGACCTAGGTGAAAAGAAAACCAAAGCCAAACGTTTGTTTTGGGATACCACAAGGGCCGGAATTCTGGCTGACTGTGGATTAATTACCGAGCTCACGACCTTGATCGTCGAAATATCAACCGCAACGGACGTGAGTGATAACGAAAAACTAGGGTTGGTCAGAACCTTCCTAGATCGACTGGACCCCACAATTTTAAAGGGAGCAAATTCCTACCTCAGGCAGCACCTAGACGCAAATAGTCCACTGGTCGCTGAGTTCATATATCTTCAATATACGCATGAAGACTGGAACGCTGTTAATCTCTTTTTAGACGGTTTCAAGGGAGATAAATCGCTTGACTACGAGGGGAAAAAGCGGCTTTCCGTGGTCTGCAATCAGGGAAATCTCACAAAACGAGCAAAGGCCCTGCTCGAGGATATGATTAATAATCCACCGAACCAGACCGCGCTGCAGGATGATTTGTTGGAACTGACAAAAGTTTTTGCAAAGTCCGGCGACGTCGAGGAATCGGTCAATTGCTTAGATCGAGTTTTGTCGGTTAATCAGAAAAATATTGAAGCGTTGCGTGCGAAGGCATTCTATCTCTATTACTCTGACAGGGTAGACACGGAGGGGATCAAGTCAGCCAGCCTCCAATTTGGTGACACTCTGCGCGAAACCATCACTAAAACGTTCAGTTACAAAGAAGCCGCAAACCAACCGATAAAGATTGGATTTCTTTCGGCCTCATTCAGTATGCACCCTGTTGGCTGGATGACCGCTGGGTTTTTTTGCGAGGCGTCGAACTTCGCCAGTGATGCTGAAGTACACATCATTTGCACTCGATGGAAAGAAGATTTTGTAGCCAAAACAATTAAGTTCTCAGGGAATATCTTTCATGACCTATCTGACTTTGCTGATGACGAAATTGGGAATTTTGTTCATGAGCTAAACCTCAACATTTTGGTTGATCTGGAGGGCCTAGGGCTCCACTCTCACGCAGATCAGATCATCAGAAAACCCGCCCCCATTCTGATAAAATGGGTCGGAGGTCTTATCGGCTCTATGTGGCTCCCCGAATACGACTACCTTATTACAGACAAATATCAGACACCGCCAGGTAGCGAGGTTGACTTCAGCGAAGAGCTAATTACGTTACCTAATTCTTATGTGACCTATACCCCACCGCCCTACAAAATCCAACAGCACGAACCGCCACACACCGCCAAAGGACTGATAACTTTTGGCAGTTTTAATAACGCAACAAAAATCTCCAATCTATGCATAGAATTGTGGGCGTCAATTCTTAATCAGGTGGCGCACAGTGTTTTGGTGTTCAAAGATAAATCCTTTGGAGACCGAGGCGTACAGGAGATCATACTGGATAAATTCAGTAACGTCGGGATCGATAGGACAAGGATCGATTTTTGGCTCCCCACTGAGCATAAAGAGCACCTCGAACATGTTAAGATGGTGGATATCGCTCTTGACACCATCCCATATACGGGTGGATTAACCACAATCGAGTCACTCTACATGGGCGTACCTGTTGTTGGTCTATCAGGGCGACTGCTTTGCCACAGACACTCGACGTCACACCTCGCAATCACCGGTCACGAGGAACTTATAGCAACGTCAGTAGAGGAATATGTTCAGATCGCAGTCGACCTGGCAAAAGATTCAGAGCGGATCAAGAAATATCGGAGAGAGCTCAGACAGGACCTGCTGAACAGTCCCCTGTTAGAACATACAAAATTTACATCGGATCTCCTAAAAAAAATGGTCGCCCTAGCTCACTAGGACGACCATCGTCTTTAGGCTTTCTAGTTAAGTTTAACCCCCAAGCAAACTCAGTACCGATTGTGGAGCCGCGTTAGCCTGAGCAAGCATGGCTGATGCTGCTTGTTGCAGAATCTGCTGCTTCGCCAACTTTGCAGACTCGACCGCAAAATCTGCATCCATGATGCGTGATTTCGAGGCCTCTGTGTTCACGATCGTCTCGCTCAGGTTTGCAATGACATGGCCCAATCTACTCTCGATCGCCCCTAGAGCTGCGGCACTATCCGAAACTTGAAGAAGAGCAGCATCAATCGAAGTAATTGCGTTTTGAGCACTTGCGACCGTCGTGATATCTAGCGAGGAGACAGTTGACCCCGCTGAGACACCAGTCCCGTTTGAGTCAAAGTCGGCAACGCCAACATTTGCCTCCTGGAAGCCAAGAGTACCACTGGTGATATCTTCACCCGCATCAACTTGAATCGCACTTGAGCCAGTTGACTCAAGCTGAATCGCAGCGTTGACCTGCTGAGCACTCGTATTTCCTGAAAGGCCGGTGAATGCAGCCGCGACAGTCGTATTGGCAGAGGCAGCAGCGTTAAACGTAAACGTCAATGCTGTCTGATCTGTGTCCGAATCTGAGAAAATACGAATCTGATTACCAATTGCCTCGGCTGTAAGGTTACCCCCGACACTATCTAAACCGGTATTGAGGGCAGTCACGTTGGCAGCAACACTCGCGGTAGATAAAGTAACATTCGCTGTTGTGCTTCCATCATCGTCGGTCAAAGTCACAACACCACTAAAACCTGAGAAAGTTGTCGCGTCGATGAAATATTCAAACTCCGCGGAGGCCCTGACTCCGGTCACGTCAGTTACGGAATTGATCGTGTTCAACTTGCCAATGAATGTGTCGGTGGCAATGTTTGTGTTGTACACATCCACACCATTGATTTTCACGTCCCCAACTTCCCACGCTGTAGTAGGAGCTGTCAGCGCCGTGCCTGTAACCGAGTAGGTAGTGTCACTATCATCGTTTACGTTGACCTGGTTCATACCAAGGATATCTAGTTGAGTCTGGGTACCTATAAGGCCGGAGGCCTGTCCAAGTCCCTTCTGAATAGTAACCTTTTCGTCTGTAGTCTCCAGCTTCAAGAAACCGTAGAAAGTACGAGCATCGTCCGTTGATGAGCTAGTTTGTGGCGTAAACGCGTCGGATGCAGCAGCCTGCGATTCATCAACGTTCGCGCCGTCACTCAGACCGGTTGCCCTTGCTCCGGTAGTCAAATCCTTGACCTGAATAGCGGCACCGGTGTCGTTTGTCAGAACCAGCTTGCCGTCAGTGTTGACCGACGCTGTAACCTTACCTTCTGTCTTCAGGTTAATCAGCTGGGCTAGATCTTCAAGGCTCTCAGAGTCCTCATCAATCATGTATGCCTGAAACTGCACCTCAGTTGTTGCCGAGGTTGATCCGACGTTCTGAACACTGATCATAATATCGTTCGCATCGGCCTCACCCGTTCCGGCGTTGTACATTACCACCTCGTTGAACGCTGACGCGGTCACGTTCTCGATATTGGTATTGATATTGTCGACCACATCTTTAATGTCGTCAGCAGCAGCAATCGCGGCCATATGCTGACCGTTGATCACAATGTCTCCGGCCTCAATAGCTCCGTGGCCAGGAGACAAACCAACTCGGCCAGTGATGTAAGTCTGCAGATCAACCCCTGAGTTAGAAGTCGAGGCCAGACCCAGATCGGCTGTCTGCATAGAGGCGATAGAAAAGTTTGTTTCCTGGCCAAGAAATGCACCCGTCTGAATAGAGCCGTTAAACTTACCATCCAAGAGGACCTGCTGATTAAACATAGTGTCATCAGCAATCTGGTCAATCTCGGCAGAAAGCTGTTGAACCTCAGCGTCCAGAGCCGCCCGATCACTAGCGTTGTTAGACGAATTCGACGCTTGCACAGCTAGTTCGCGCATACGCTGCAGCATCTCCGTGATTTCTTTCTGTGCGCCCTGTGCGGTTTGCGTGAGTGAGATTCCATCATTCGCATTCTGGACAGCCTTACTCATTCCCCGAATTTGCGCATCCATCCGAGTAGAAATGGCTAAACCAGCGGCATCGTCTGAAGCAGAATTAATCCGTTTACCAGAAGATAGGCGCTCCATAGCCAATTCCATTTCCCTGCGGCTCTCTGACAGATAATTCTGAGCTGTCAGCGACGCAATATTTGTATTTACAACTAGTGCCATTTTCGATCTCCTCGTCAGATTCTGTGCACGTGCCGGCACAGTTTTGCCGACGTTGTGGTCTTAATCGACGGCGAGGCGGAAATCTTTAGCCAGTATCAGCGATTGATGGCAACAAGTTACCTAAAAGGGGTAATCAGCGGAAAAAACCTGGATACACGTTGCCGCTAGCTACTATGAAATATATTGACGACATATCTCACAAAACGGTGTTTCCGGAAGGTAAATAGTGAATCCTGCTGTCAAAAACAACTCATCATCTGAGCGAGGGTAGTAACGTCATCGGAATTTAGTTCTAGACGTTTACTTGTTCCCTTGAGTTCCGTGAGAAGATCGGTGAAGTCTTCGCCCCTGTTGCAATAAAAGATTGTCTTTTCGTCGATCGCGTCCCCAAAGGCGACAGGTGCATTTTGATGTGTGAGTATGACCGGAATGCCAAGCGACTGAGCTTCAACGGCTACTGTCGAAAACGCAGTAACCAAAACACCCACGTGCCTTAACTCACTATATAGGTCGTTTCTATCTCTAATGACAAAATTCTTTAATCCCATACCGCTCAATTTAGCCTGGATATCTGAAATGGATCCCAGTTGGTGTGGATGCGGTCTGACCCAAACCTCAAAATCTTCAAAATGATTCAATCCGTCAACAACGAATTGTGGTATAGAATCTTCAATCGGCTGAAGCGCTATCATCACTATTTGATTTGAAGGAAGCACGTCGGATGACTCAGTGGATTCGTCTTTGATGACCTCGTTCCTTCGCATATACCCCCACGGGTTACCGAAAACTTTGACCGTAATGTGATCTGAAAAGCCTAGCCATGTTTTCTCAATATTTTCGGCATTCTGTCTCTCCCAACACCAGAACTCAGAAGGGAACAAAGAAAATACGGTTTGAGGTGCATGCCTAAAGTCCCACCAGCTCATTATGGGGTGGCTGTAACCGACCCGACCGTGCTGAAGATCGACCATCCTCAGCCCTTGGGAATGAGCCGCAGCGCACGCCCCCATGAGGTGCGGAGTGTTAAAACACGTAGTAACTGCCAAGTCTGGTCGTTTAGTCTCAAAGACACTACTCCAGAATGCACGACTAAGCAGGAAATATACGATTTTCTCGATTACTGTGTCTGGTCTTAGATCAAGCCTAAACTCAGATGGAAGTTCCGCCAAAAGATGCTCTATTGACTCCAAATCAGTTTTATTAACTCGAAGGGATACGTCCTTAGCATAAGTATTTAAGAGGCCGCTAAGATCCAAACAATCGTCAAATCGATCTTTTTTATGGAATACGGATACCAGCGAGACATCGAACGTCGCGTTAGTTAATAGGTAGAGGCTAGATATAAAACGATCGTAGAGCTTGTTGTCTACTAGGTCTGTCAGCCCATCCTCGCGAGAAATAAATAGGATGCGCTTGTTGGATGAGGGGTGACTCACAGCAGATTGAAGGCCGCGAAGTTTCGCTGGGTCATACCGAAGACCGCTACGAAAAACCGACGGCACGCCGCTTTTACTTCTCCAATTGAAATAAACCTGCACCCTCACAAATGGCCAGACAGGAACCCCCAACACATTTGATTTCCAGCACTCTGGCTGACTCTCTTGCCGACGAAAAAAATCAACGAGAAGATCTTGCCTCATCTCGCAACTCGAAATGACGCAAACGTTGCCCCTGCAGAGACCACACCCATTTGGTTTTGGACCTCAGCACTGTCAGCGGTCGACCCTTTACTCGCATGTTTATATGGGTGAGCGCTAACTATTTTCATGTAATTCATCAACCGCACTTGCTATTCCATCAAGACATACTGACATCTTAATCGACATATCTTTCGTCACTTTAGCGTGAGGGAATCGCTCAACGGGCTTACCATAACCGAAGAAACTCAACGCGGCTTTATGTGCCAGATGCCAACCAAATTTTGATACACATTCGTCGAAAAACGGTTTTTCTATCCTCTCCAGATAAAAATCTGTGAACACACGGTCACGAGAAACAAAACCCATGTAGGTCTGATCTATCAGCCTTGGAAGAAAAACTGTAGTGCCATTCAACCAGGTTAGGACACCACGGTCCAAGAGAGGAACCAATCGCTGCTTCCCACCACCAGCTAAGATAAACGTAAAATCATAAATTTTCGATTGTTCAAAAATGAAGCTACTTAGCGCGTCATCAAAGGAATCTTCTTTTAGTGCTTTGATGTCCAACTCCGACACCAATCGCTCAATTAATGCACGTGGCCAATTTACCAGTGATCCATCAAACCCGGAGACAAGCTTTGATTCGTGGACTACGATCTCGAGACCAAACCGTTTTGGCGTACCTATAAATTCCATTATCGGGTCGGTCTGACCAAAAAATCGCTCTGGATAGAGCATCGAAACGCCATCTGGAGACTCATACGCAATTTCCGTTAGGTACCCATACAACTCCTGCTGGCTTACTTGAATTGGATGCCCCACGAAGACCCTCTTACCGTGAGCCTTCGTTACCCTACAAACGAAGCGGTTTACCTCGAGGACTTCGCTTATAGACAGCATCCTATAACGCGTGTTGTACGCCATAGCATAGACCGCATAGATGCATTCGTTTTTGCAAACATCCTCCAGATAACGACCTAACGTCTCGAAATCAATGGATCCATTGATCTCAAAAAAAAGAGGTACGCTAACGGTAAGGCCGGGATAATCAGGCATTTCGAAGCTTCCACAGCTGCTCAACTAGGGCAAAATCAACCTCGTTATCAATATCTAGTGAGTCGGTCTCGTCCATTAGAAATGGAAACGCGTTGACGTAAAAGGTTTTAGCCGTACTCAGCGTGGTAACTTTCTGAAGGTAGAACGCTCCATTGGGGCGATAGAGCTTCTGCAGGTCTTGTGAACGGGTATTCCCAGTCAACATTGGCGGATCGTCGAAAACAGGATTCCAACCCACTTCGCTGTCAAGAGAAAAGGCAAACTGTACTGGGAATGAGTAGTGGGTTGCACCAAAAAGCGGCCTTCTATCAATACTCCATTTTTTGATTACATTGGCGATCGTCTTTTTATCCCGGAAAGGAGACGTCGGGAGACATAGAAGGAACCAACCACAGTCTAGCTCCCCCTGATTCTTCAGTCTGACCATCTCATCAAAAATCTTTACTCTATCTAGACCATACTCATCGGGGCGACGAAGACATGTGACCTGCTCTGAATATGCTGCCGAAACTAGTTCAAGATACTCATCCGAGTCACTGGTGAAGACGATTCTCCTTATTTCATCGTGCCCTATCAGGGAATCAATCGTGTGGAATAGTAGTGGTTTACCACCGAGCATTCGAATGTTCTTGCCTTCAACTCGCTTGGAACCTTTTCTAGCCGGAACCACAGCTATGATTTCACGTTCCCTATCCATACAATCAAAAACCCACCGCTTGCAGGCGAGTAAGAGCCAGCCAAAATCCCTGCCCAGAATCCTCGTGACCCTGCCAAATTTCAGGAATCCAGGACGCATCCGGTGCCAACCTGGCAACCTTCTCGGCGACCATCCCAAAATCGATACCGCCTTGACCAATTTGCAGTCCTTCGCCGTCCGAACCAGATGCGTCGGCAAGATGAAGGTGGGCGGTACATGGCAACACTTCTTCAAGGAACTCATTTAGTGGTTGACCATGCCAATTACAAAACAACGAAGAGTGCGATACATCAAGGCAGACACGCATCGATTGTTCCTGGCAAAACTCTGTTATTTTTCGAGGGTCAGTAAAAAGATTATGGATTCTTTGTCCACCTAAGAGCCAAGGAAAAGGGGGCATAGTCTGGGGTAGAATCTCGACCCCGCAGAGATCCAGTCTTGAAAGACTGTCGCGAAAATTGTCGAGCCTTCGAGCGCAAGCCGAATCATCAAGTCGAGCCTCCTCTGTAAATCCACCCACGTTGGTGACAATCCCAACGTTTGATCGGCGATTGTTAAAAAAGCGCTTGAGATTGCGACAGACATCAATAGTTGTTTGTAAACGCTCTATCGACAACTTTCGATATTTCGCGTCGGGCGACGTTAAATCCAAAAGGTGGTCACGCTCAAATAATTCGGGCGCGTGAACGATTAACTCCGCGTCTATTTCGTGTGCGAAAAAATTCTCTAATTCAAGATTTAAATCCGAGTAGGTTAGATGGAATTCGAGGACTTGCGGATGCCCCAATTCATATAGCTCCATATAGTCATGAAAACGCACAGGGAGACCCCAACGTCCGACTTTCGGCACCCTTATATTTTTGACAGGAGTATCACGCTCAAAATGCGATAACAAAATAGGTTCGTTTCTTTTGATAGGCCGCTCGAGCCTTTTCCCTACCACCGCGTTAATTCTATTTGGTTGTAGTCCATGGCCAGGACTTCTAATTATCAAATCTGAGAATGTGACCAAATGTCCTTTGGCAAGGTCGCTGGTCGTGAATAATGATTTTGCGAGCGTAGTTCTGTTTAGCATCTCCCCTTGAGATACTTCTCTAGTGCTATCATGTCCGAGAGCCTCACTCACCTCTCTTATCCCATCCACCAATGCTTTAAATTCTTGAGGTAACAGACTAATTCGGTGGTCACTGCCCTCGAGATACTTGTCTAGCGTAATATGTTTTTCTATTACAACCGCGCCGAGCGCTACCGCAGCAATGGCTACGTTGATGCCTCGCTCGTGACCTGAATATCCAACAGGCCTTCCTGAGATCGTTTGCAACCGCCTAATGTAATGCAGATTCACATCGTGTAAAGGGGGAGGATAAGTCCCATTACAGTGCATCAGAACATAATGAGAGGATTGGGACTCAAGCACTCTGATCGTCTCCAAGATTTCGGCCTCGGTCGACATGCCTGTGGACAAAAGGATTGTCTTCTTGGTCGTGCCTATTTTCTCAATTAGCCCATGGTTGGTCAGATCGGCAGACGCCACTTTATAACCAGAAACCCCAAATTGTTCTAATATCTCAACGCTTTTTAAATCCCAAGGAGTGCAAAGGGGCGTCAAACCCTGACTCCTTGCGTAATCCATAGCCTCAATCAAATCGTCTGTAGGCAATTGATTTTTCAGCAACAAGTCCACCGTATACTGTACAGCTAGATTTTTGTTACTCACCGAAAACTGTTGCCCGTATAGGTCATCCATATTGCGCAACTGAAATTTAACGCAATCTGCACCGCCGTCTCGAGCGACATCGATTAACGTTTTCGCTCTCGCCAACGAGCCATTATGATTGTTACCAATCTCAGCGATCACCATGACGCGTCGATTACTGAAGACTTTCGAATCAAAGACCAAATCGGACGAAGAGACTTCCACCATGTTATTTCGGGGCGACCTCACTAATGTTGCCAAACATTTGAAGCGATATCAGATATACACCCATCATTTAAATCTGGGCAGCTAAACTAAATGAAATAGCCTCATAGTTACTCAAAAGTCTAAATCATTGACCAACTCGATTGGTTTTTTATTGAGTACTGCGAGCTCAGCTAGGACTTTGAGTCGAATAGCACACCCCTAAGCGAATCAATATTCTTCGTAATTCTGACTATCTCTTCGGTAGGATACTGCCTTAAAACCTCGCCGCTATCTTGATCAACTACGGTTATTATCGGTTGTCTGACTGACTTATCGATCTGAAATCTCAGTGAGTTATTCGAGTTTTTTAGTGCGTCATTTGCCGACTCTAGTGCTTTTTCGACATTTTCGACTGACAGTGCCTCTGCTACCTTTGTCTCGTCAAACCGCTTCGGTTTAATAGGATCCACTGTAACAACAGAACCAGCCTTAGCGTTAGGCGCCGTGATTTCGGGACGCACGCCTTTATCGCCGGCTGTTGCGGCGCCTCTCGTGCTTCTACTGATCTCGAAATTTTCCACGTACAATAGCCCAATTTCCTTTATCACGGTTGGATAATCGGCAAATTGAGAGAAAAGTTTAATACTTTTTTTCCATTGACACTAGATGTGCGTCGTTATTGTCACTTATCGCGATTATTGAAAGGCAGGGCGTCTATCTGTTGTTTCAAGTAGTCTCTCATTGAATTCATCTCGTCAATCGCTTTTTCCATCGCCGTGAACTGCCGCAGGTATCGCTCGTAAATAGCCTGCATCCTTGTGTCGAGTTCACTAAGATCTTCCTTATAATCTGCGATCCGAGTTTCATTGTTAGTGATCCGCGATTCGAGGATACCCGTTGAACTGAGAAACTCGTCGAGTATCACCAGCGCGTCGCCGGCCACTCCGCGGCTGGCGGTACCAATGGTAGTCTGGTTGTCCGTATCTGCGGATATCATTTTTCGAATGTCGGCATAATTCGAAGTAAGAGCGGTCGCAAGCGCCGTCTCATTAATCTCCAAGACGCCTGATCGAGTCATTTCGATACCCATATCACTGAGGTAACTAAGAGATGTCCCTGGCGTAGACGACGCCTTAATAAACAGGTCCTTTATTTTATTCTCAATCGATCGCAGTGAACTATCACCGCTTAAGATCCCTCCGTTCTCTCCCGTCGCATCTGGATCAGATAGCGTATCGAATGTTGTTATTGCAGAGTTGAAAGCCGTTACTAAGGCTCTTAATTTTGTCTCTACTTGAGTTGAATCTGTGGTGATGGAGACCGTCCCTACTGAATTTGTGGTATCCAGCAGATCAATTGTTATTCCCGTGATAACGTCAGATATCGAATTCGTGGACCGGGTAATATCAATTCCATTGACAGTCAGGGCTGCGTCACTTGCAGACACCGACCTCGGGTTAAAGGCAATTCCGCGTCCGGTAAAAAACTGTGCGCTATTTCCTGTCCCAGAAATTGTCAAACTCGTGCCAGCAAACGCATCTGCGCTGGTCGCCGCAAGTTTGAATGTATCGTCACTGATCCTTATCACGTGATAGGCGGTGGCATCTGTCAGACCAGCCATCGCTGTCCCACCGTTCGCCCGATACGTAATAACATCCCCCGTCACATAACCGTGGCCGGTCATAGTTATACGGTCGTTAGCTGTCGAAACAGAGCCGGTTGCTACCTTTGGTGGTTGTGGGCCTGAAAATTTTTGCGAATCATTCCCGGTGCCGGTGAGTGTTATATTTGTCCCTGCTGCAGCGTTGGCCGCAGTCGTGGCCAACTTCACGGTGTTATCGTCGACACGTATTGCAAAATACGTTGTTCCGTCAGTTAGACCAGCGAGAGCGGTACCGCTGCTCGCGTCATACGTTAATCTGTCACCGGTCACATATCCATGACCTGAGATTGTCACTGTACTTGCTGTAGTTGAGACGTTAGAGGTCGTCACGGTCGACGAACTCGCTGACCTCGTACCGACAAATATCTGTGCGTCGTTCCCGGTGCCGGTTAAATCGATTTGAGTGCCGCTCGACGCATTAGAACTGCTTGACGCAAGCTTTATCGTATTATCATCCACCCTGATGACGTGGTAAGCAGTCGCGTCAGATAGGCCCGCTATAGCAGTCCCTCCAGCAGAGTCATATGTGAGGATGTCACCTGTCACAAAACCATGCGAAGCTATCGTAAGAGTGTCGTTGCTGGTCGAAATATCTCCGGTACCAACGATACTACTGGTCTCACCTACCCCCCCAGCCGTAAACGTAAATGCATTCGCAGCACCCTCTGTCCCGGAAAAGACTAATTTGTACCGTGAGGTACTCGCGCCCGTATCAATAAGTGACGCCGTTACACCAATATCAGCAGTATTTACCGCATCAACAATACCCTGAGGTGTAGCCGTCAAGACTGAGATTGAGTTTGTTGTTGTTCCGCCGACCGTTACGTTTAATACAAACGGTGTTCCTCCGTTAATTGAGCTGGAGGTTGAATGATAGCCGGCTGAAATAAACCGGTCTGCTGTGGCTAGAGAACTGATTGCTATATCGTGGGTGCCTGCAGAGGCTGTTTCATCAGCGCTTATCGAAAATGCGGCCTCGTTAGAAGAGCTCAGTCCACCCGTCGCCCTGACAGTGAAGTTTTCGAAATCTGCCTTATCGTTAAGAGAATCAAACGCTGATTCGAGGGTCTGTAACGATGACTTAACTAAACCGAAGGCGGAGATCTCAGCCTCCGAGTCAGCGATCTTGGTGTTCAGGCGGGATTCACGAGGCGCACGTTCTGCAGACACCAGTGCCTCAACTAAATTCTTCGAGTTGAGGCCTGAACCGGCGTCAAGTGCACCCAAGAAATCCGTCGTTACCATTATCTATCCCTACTTCATTGATAGGTAATCGGCATTTATTGAAGAAGCTTGAGTACGCTCTGCGCCGAAGCATTCGCTTGCGCGAGCATCGCGACAGACGCCTCTTGCAGAATTTGCGCCCTCGCCAAGCGAGTTGACTCAGCTGCAAAGTCTGCATCCATTACCCGGGACATTGACTCCGATGTATTTTCTGAGATGTTCATCAGATTAGATATAGTCGCTTGTAGGCGGTTTGCGACGGCACCCAAAGCGCCTCGCTGGGCCGCTAGAGTCTCAAGTGCCGCATCAACTACCGTCATTGCTAGCAACGCAGAATCTCGGGTCGAAATATCTATCTGGGAGACGTACCGGACGGTCTCAGCTGGCTCCGTTCCACCACCGACAGCGCTTAAATTACCGGTTATGCCAACCGTAGCTAACTCAGATCCTGAAAACGCCAACGTATTTGAGGAGTCGGCCCTTCCCTCTGTCACTGAGAAGGTGAAGGTATCACCACCACGACTATATGCGGCGATGAGTCCTAGACCGGCAGCGGCGAACTCAGCGTTCATCTCCGTCACCACATCATTCATGGACTCAAACGTAAACCCATCCATATTGGAGGGTGTTCCAGAGGCAGATACAGCGGCCCCGAGTCCTTGCGTCACTGAAGTTCCAGCTATTGAAACCGTGTAATCACCCGCAGGGACCATGGTTAGTGTCAGGGAAGAGCCTGTACCTGCCTTAGAAAACGTATAACCATCGGCTGAAAAAGCGGTATTAGCCGCCGTTGCAACTAAATCTACGTAGTCGGCAAATGAGACTGAGCCAGATGTGCTTCCCAGAGTGAGCGTTTCATTCCGGATCGCGCCCGTCACGTTGTCGGTAACCTCAAACGTAATCGTGTTATCCGTGCTCAGATCGATCCCGTTAGAAAACGCGCCCGCCGCTACGGTTGAACGGCTCGCGGCTTCGCCGGCGGGCGTTGTCGTCAAGGCGGCAATGGTGCCAGCGGTTGTGTTCAAGGCATTAGCGTCTGTGATGAGAGACCCACTGTATTCGATCGTGTACCCACTAGGCTGCGTGAATGTTATGCCATGCGTGAAGGGGCTTGCCGAATCTTGCAGTGAGCCGACCGTTACCTGGCCGGTCAACTGTGGACTGGCATCTACGGCGGTTTGAATCGCTGCGGCGAAGTCCGCCATCGTTGTGTAAGTGCCCGGAGTGATGTCAATGGACGTCGAGGCTCCAGAGTTTATCGATAGCACCAGCGTATTGTTCGTGGCGTCGAGTGTAATCGGGGCAGACCCGAAGGTCTTCACATAGTTGGCGTCGGACGAAGTCAGATTGTCAGTCACCAACGCGGCGTTGGCCTCAGATCCGAGGGTCAGCGAACCTGTCGTTGATGATTGAGAAGCGCCACCGTTTGAAACGGTTGAGAGCGTCCCGTGATCCTCGTTCGCATTCCGTCCGGTCAGGGTCTCGACCAAGCCATTTGTGCCGGCCGCGACGGTGTCGCTGTGCTCCCGGACGACAATTGTGCCCGAGCCGCCCGCCACAGCGAGATTGACAAGACCCGCGTTCGTTACCGACACGGTGACTGCGTTGTCACCATTAAACGCAGCGCTGGCATTAATAGCCGCCTGCAGTGCCGTCGTAAACTCAGTACCTGTCACGGTGGCGTCCGCTCCGGCCAGTGTCAGCTGGTTGGCGATATCAATATCGATGAAGCTGCTCCCGTTAACACTTATCGCGAGCTTTGATTCTTTGTCTGAGGTTATATTCGTAAAGGTCTGCGATGCGTTTCCGGTGCCGGTCAAACCGATTGCAGTCCCAGCGGTGGCATTGGCCTCTGAAGTCGCAAGCCTGTAGTCGTTAGCATTGACTTTGATGACATAATAGTACTGACCGTCGGTCAATCCCGTAATAGCTGTCCCGCCGTTGGCGTTGTATTTGACAACGTCCCCGGTCAGCAAACCGTGGCTGGTCTCGGTGATGTGGTTATCGCCAGTGTCGACGTCTGATGTAGCAATCGTGTCCGTGTTGAGCGTCGCCGCATAGGTACGGTCTGTGAGTGCTCCCACGTCCGGAGCCGTGCGGGCTGGGTTGATGTTCAGAGCACCCGCGTCCGACAAGAACTCGGTCCCACCGAGCTCAATGCTATACCCATCCGCACTGGAGAAGGTAATCCCCTGGTCCCCGTTCGAATCCTCCGTCACACTGACGACGATTGGGAAATCGCCCGTCTGCGCGAAGGGACTGTCGTCAATCGCCGTCTGTATCGCTGTGGCCAGTTGATCTAACGAGTAATAGGTGTCATCTGCGACGTCTAGGGTGGTAGGAGACCCACCGCTGATGGCCAGCGTAAAGGTATCGTTGGAGTTCGTGAACGTCTGGGCGTTGTTGCCCGTGCCTGTGATCCCTAGGTTCGTACCCGCGACAGCGTTTGCGTAGGTGGATGCCAACTTGATCGTATCGTTATCAATTTTAATCACATAGTAGTCTGTGTCATCGGTCAGACCAGCGATCGCAGTCGAGGACCCATCATCGTAGGTCAGCTTCTGCCCCGTCACGTAACCATGATCGGTGATGGTGACTGTGTTATTAGCCGTACTCACCGCAGATGTCGCGACGGTGTTTGCGTCTGTGCCCGCGATCGTGATTGTCTCAACACCGAAAGGCTTTACCGGCCCTTGGATTGCAGAATCACCGTTTGTCACATTATCTGTGGCACCGAGCACGACCGAACCACCTGTTCCAGACTCCGAAGAAGTTCCATCAGCGGGCTTCGTGTTCTGCGTCAATGACGCGGCCATTCCGTCCCGAGCTGCCTTAGTCAGGGTCTGTGCATCGTTACCGGCGTCGTCTAAATCGTAGGCTGTTCCAGCAAACGCGTTCTGTGCCGTGCTCGCGAGCTTGATCGTGTCGTCATCAACACGGATGACATAAACGGTCCCAATAGCTGATCCGCCCTGGTCAAGATCTGCACCACCGCCGTTGGCATACGCTAGGACGTCCCCCGTCACAAACCCGTGGCCAGTGATGGTTATCGTGTCCGCGGTCAACGATACGTCAGCTGTGGCGATAGTCTTGACGGTTGCAGCGCGCTGATTCGAGTGCTCCTCGAATACTATTGTTCCTGCCCCGCCTGCGACCGTCAGCTCGACCTGACCGGTGCTGTTGACTGAGACTGTGACTGCGTGATCTCCACTAAGGAGACCATTCTGGTTAATCGTAGTCTGCATCGCCGAGACGAACTGTGCCTTTGTAATTGACGCGTTCGGGGTAAACGTCTGGGCAGAGTTTCCCGTACCATCTAGAACAATAGGAACCGCCGTTGAGGCCGTTGCCTCCGCGTAGGTCTCAGCGAGCTGGATCGTATTATCATCGATCTTGATAACAAAATAATCAGTGTCATCAGCTAGTCCCGCGAGCGTCGTAGAGCCCGCGTTATCGTAAGTTAGGCGTTGGCCCGTTTCATAGCCGTGGGCAGTTATCGTGATTCGGTTAGTTGTCGTGTTAACACTACCCGTGGCAACCGTATCTGGGGCTCCAGTCGAGGTTACACCGAGATCTGTCAGGGCCTGTGCGATATCGAAATCCTGGCGACCCAGACTGTTTACGTTCAAAGAAAACTGTGTTGTCTCGTCACCAGCATCGCTGCCCGTCCGGACGGTGATCGGTCCAACTGAGTATATTGCGGGTCTAAATGCGCCAATCTGCTGTCCAGACGGTGCTTGAGTCTGCGCCGTCGATGTAAACTCCATCGGAACAATAGCACTGACCGCGTCAACCGGGGTTGTTGGCGGCGGGGCAGCCAAGGTAATTGTCTCTGTGGTTCCGCTCACGGTCACGTCGAACGTCAAGTCCTGGTAATCTGTTGGCACCGAACTCGCGCCCTGAACCTCTAGTGAGGCTCGCGTTCCAACAAGAATCGTGTTATCCGTGTCATCTGACGAGATCAGGAAGGAGTAGGGAGCGTCTATAATGATACTTCCTCCGGCTATGGCTGCAGTCTTACCGGCCGCACCGGTCACCTCATTTACGCCGTCGCCACCAAAATCAAGTGCCGTGGTCCCGGCCGTGACAAAGTTATCAATCTGTATATCGAAACCCTGATCTTGAATCATGCGCACGAATTCGTTGCCGTCATCATCTACCTGTGTGGTGGCTGAAACGTTGTGCTCGGAGTAACGAGCGTTGATCTCTGAAACCATCGTCCGGACCTTTGAGGCAGAAGTTCCGCCGACCGTTACGACGTCCTCGAGATCAGGCGCAGAGTCTGAAGATAAAGTGAAGGAAAATGTTCCCTCCCCAGAGATATAAACGTCGGTAGTATTTGTGGCCCGGGAATTAATCATCGCCCCAGACTGGTTAATCTTATCTGAAATAGTTCTCGCATTATCGCCAAGATTGACCGACACAATTCGGGGGACCTCAGAGCCAACGGCCAGGGTAAGGGTCTGTTGATTCACACCGTTTGTAAGATCAGCGACAGAGTCACCCACGTTAATATAACCAACATTAGTCAAGGTGTTCTGGGTGTACGCACCGATCCGCTCAGGCCGCATGTCTCCAATGTTTACCGAGATTTCCTCGTTATTAGTTTGGCCGATCTGGAAGTCTTTGTCGTGGAAAGTTCCGTTGAGAAGAATTTCGCCGTTGAAACGTGTTGTATTGGTTATACGTCCCAACTCCTCCTGAAGCTGCACTACCTCCTTGTTAAGATTCACGCGGTCGGCATTTGACGGTGCCCCGCCGGCTGACTGGATGGAAAGCTCTCGAATCCGCTGCAGGATGTCAGTAGTCTCATGGAGTGCACCTTCTGCGGTATTTACTAGCGAAATCGCGTCACCTGCGTTACGTACCGCCTGAGCAAGGCCAGATATCTGAGCCTCCATCCGCGCAGTGATTGCAAGACCCGCAGCGTCGTCGACAGCGCTATTAATCCGCTTACCTGAAGCCAGACGCTCCATCGCAGACGCCATCTCATCTTGAGTAGTTGCCGCGTGCCGTTGTGCATTGAGCGCCAAGACGTTGGTATTAACCGTTAGTGCCATGAGTTTTACTCCTCATTACCCGGGCACCTCACTTACATGTGCCTCGGTAAAAAATTTCCTCTTGGATCTTTAAGCGATTTCTGTGCCAACATTTGAATCAACTGAAAGATGGGCCCTGAAACGCAGTAAAATCAACCGATCTGGATCATTAGTTGGTTTGAACAACCAGGCTCACAACCCGGATATCCAGACGGGGCCAAAAGTTGCCACCTAGCTGTCAGCATCCCGACAGGGTTTGCCGCACCCTTTTTTCGTGACGACTCGTAAAGCTCATAGCGCTATCGGATGTAATCGAATACAGATAACTGAGAAATCTTCGCAAATGATGACTGAGCGGCCTCGAGCGACATCAGCTTCGACTGAAGCTCCGTAATGGCGGTGGTAAAATCGAGATCCTCTTGACTGGATAACGTCGTCTCCAGCTGAAGCTTGAGGTCCTCGTTGATCGAAATTTCGGCCTCGATGGACCCCATCTCTGATCCAATATCCGCGAGCGATAAGGTTACGATATCCAGCATCTGATCGAGATGATCGAGCTTCCCTTGGATCTGATCCTGTGTGCCGTTTCGAAGCAGCTGAGAGACCTCCTGGAGGGATTGGAAAAACTCGACACGCTCGGGCAATGCACGACGTGGTTCCTGCGTCAACGAAATAGAGATCCCCTGGTCGTTGATCGAGGTCCTCTCTACGATTGACGCGCTCACGTCTCCAATATTATCTCGGGTCGGTGTCAAGATCACTTGGGTCTCATCGAGAGGATCGATGGAAATATCGACAGACTCGGGAAATAACCCAGACTGGCTGAGTCGTGAGACAAGATCTTGCATCACTGCGGATCTATTCGCTTGCTCAAGCGCTCTAGGGACCACGTAGCTGAATGACCGGGATCCGATCGATAGAACAACCTGGTCGCCGGGCTCAGTGGTACCCTCTAAATTTAACCGGTAGGTGTCTTCTGGATTCGAATCCAGACTCACACTCAGATCATCGATCGCCTCACTGGTGTTCCGAGTTGACCCCGAGACAGTCCTCGTCGCACCATCGAGTGTTGAAAGAATCAGATTGGATCCATCACGTTCGGCGGAAACTAATTCGATCACCCCTTGCGAGGCTACCTCATTGACTTGGAGGGCGATGTTATCAAGAACCTCATCTGCCGTATCACCCGGCCGGACCTGATAATTAAACTCGCTAGAGTCAATGGATAGGGAATACACGTCACCGGGCTCCAGTGTTCCTGTCAAGCTAACCTGATGAATCCCTATGGTGGGTTCTGTGGACTGCCCCGATAAGACAGGTCTGAACACGTCGATCCCGTTCCGGCCGATCGCGGACCGCCGGTTGGCGGTGTAGTCGATATTCGGCCTGAAATTATCCCCATGGTATCGAATGATCCCATCTGCGTCCTCAATGTAAGGAGGTGTCGACACCCGAGACCCTGCAAAGAGGTAGTTCCCGTTTGCGTCGGCGCCGTTAGCCAGGTTCTTGATTTCCGCGATGAGCTCATCGACCTGAAGCGCCAGCACCTCTTTATCCCTGCCTGACATGGAAGCGTTGGCGCCCTGAAGGGTCAGCTGCTTCAGCTTGATCAGGACATCTTTCGCCCCGTCGAGGTAGCTCTCCTCGATCCGAAGCCGGTCGTTGACGGCATTAAGGGAACTCTTGAATGCGTCCATCTCACCGATCGACGACTTGATCCGGGCTATGTTGACCGCAAGCTCAGGCGAATCTGATGGACGAACGAGCTCCTTACCTGTCGAAACCTTCTCCTGCAACTCTGCAAGCGCAGTCTGTTGGCGACCCATTAGAGACACCGCGCGATTAAATAGAAGAGTCGTAGAAATTGTCATAGCTCACCCCTACCGAACCTGCAGTACCGTATCGAATAATTTGGTCGCCACCTGCATCACCTGCGCTGATGCTTGGTAGGCTTGCTGGAAGCGAATCAAGTCGGCGGCCTCCTTATCGAGATTCACCCCGGATACCCTGTCGCGGGCCTCGATGGCCTGTGTCTGGATAATCTCGAGGGCATCGCGAGCGATTGCCGACTGCGTCGCCTCGTTACCGACGTCCCCAACAAATTTCAGGTAGCTCTCCGATATAGTCAGTGCCCCGTCCACCACTGGATCTGATTCGAGGTCAACGACTCGGAGGATGTTCCCGTTGTTGCCCTGACCGTCGAACGTGCCATTTGGGCCAAGGTTATTGCCATCGACAACGAAGGTGTCACCAAGAGCGGCGGGCGCATCTAAGTCGATCTGGATCCCTTGATAGGTGAGGCTCAATTCACCGTTATAGAGACGCTCGGCTAACACCGTGTCTGAACGTAGGTCTCTGATTCTAAACCGGTCATCGGCAACAAACTCAAACTCAAACTGCCGGCTTCTGAGACCCTCAGAAACCGGGTCGGAAGAATCCACTGACGAAGCTAGAACTGTTCCGTCGCCATTTCCACCGATGAAAACCAAGATATCCTCGTCGATCTCACCCCTTAACTGGATCTCGGTGTTCATACCGAGGAGATTTAAGTCTGACGGTTTCCCGGTATCGCCGAGCCTAAACTCGATCGGTTGTCCATCGCCCGATTGAAGCTCAAAGGTCAGCGAGCCGATATAGGCCTTACTCGCGATGCCAAGCGAGTTTTGACCAGCTCCCGCGATACTCCCATCGATGGTGATATTGTCGCCACCCTCATCCACGTTCTGAAGCACGAGATCTCCGTTCTCTTTCCTCCGAGCGAACACACCTGAGCTGACAGACACGGCATTGATCGACGCAACAAGATCGTCCTCATCGTCAAACCGAAGCGTCGAACTAAGCGCCAGAGATTGAATCTCCACGCCGTTGATCTCAAGCCCGATACCTGTATCCAAGCGTAACGTTTCGCTCGGAATCTCAATCAGGTTGGCCGCAGTAACACCCACCCCAGCATTTGAGCCATTAATCCATCCCATAGCATCGGTTGCCGATAAGATCCCGGAGCTATTAATCACAAGCTCTTCAAGAGAAACACCGTTGAGGGTCAAATCTCCACGCTCAATGAGCACCCGACCGGCGCCCGACGCGTATCCGAGGTTTCCAGTAGCTAGCTTGGCCACATATCGACTGGAGTTGGTAACAACCTGACCGGCCTCAACCAATGTCGAGGTCACAAAGTCGCGACCCTGTACCAGATTGAGGCTCCGGTCTTGATCAAATAGTTCAGCTGTTAAACGCTTCTTAACGGGATTCGCGCTATCGACTAAATCTTCGCCGTTGCTGTAAGTCACCAGGCTCGCAACACGCGCCGCCAGCTCATCTGTCAACACACCCGCCGGAAGGTCGTCAGAGAAAAGAATTCTCAGGGTTTGCGCGTCGCCGTCATAGGTGGATTCAAGGGTACCCAATACCGTCGTGGTGGCGCCATCGCCAAGATAGATAATGTTATTCACCGCCGTCACTTCGCCGAGTGTCGGATCAGCAAACGGAGAATTTTCGAGCCCCAGCCGATCATTTGGCGACACAGGCTCCAACGTAAGATCCAAACCACCGCCGGCAAAATCGGTTCCAGATGGGGCCTCGAAAAAAAGGCTACTGATCGGTTTGAGCTGGGTGACTGCAGAGGATTCCGCCCGAGCTCCGTAAAATACGTCGAGATCCTTGTAGGCGCCGGCACCGCTTTTATTGAGGTAGTCGCTGTTGTAGGTGGCGTTAGGTGCGAACTGTGGCAAATTCTCGACCATCGCAATACGCTGCTCAACGTTTCCCACATGTCCGAGAATATGCCGACCGTCTGTAGTAATCATCTGCACAGAGATATTTGAGCCCGCGCCAGGATCGAGCTTTAGGTCCACCGACGATTTACCTGCACTGATGACCGTCAAGGGCTCGGCGCTCGAAGCCTCGACGCGCACGGGTCGACCGGTCGAAAGTGCCGCCAGTGATACGGAGGCCGTATCGATCGGTGAGGGGTGGTTAAAACTGACCCGCGGATCTGTGACGCCATTATTTTTTTGACTGGTCGTTACTCGAAACAAAGAGGCGGTTGCAATCTCATCACCGTCCTGCAACGCCAGCCGGAGGCCCCTCGCGGCTCCAGTATCAGGGGTTAAAGTAAACTGG
>CACAXU010000012.1 GCA_902536515.1 uncultured Litorivicinus sp.
CCGCACCATTGGGTCCGAGCAATCCAAAACACTCACCTTTTGCGATCTCAAAATCAAGACCGGCGACCGCCACCACTTCATCATAGGACTTCTCAAGACCGCTGACGGAAAGAATGACTTCAGGCATCACTCGACCAATGTTTAGGAATAACACCGTCTAAAAGTTGTGCTGCCATCTGTGCCGTTTTTGACACCGGCTCGCCGTGAACAACCAAAACCGGTTCTGTCACGCGGACACTCGGCCCACTGACACTCAGCGCGCATATCGGCGCACCAAGTTCTCCAAATACGGGAGCCGCCACACACTGCATTCCATCGACATACTCCTCGCGATCATACGACCAGCCATCAGCGATAATACGATCGATCTCTTTAGACATGCATTATTCCTTCTTGTTTCAGCTCACCATGACGAATCGTTAATGAGACTTCCTGACCATGGAATGTGTTGATTGAAAGGCTGTAAACACACTCAATCCAATCACCGGATTTGAAAGGCGCTGGTTGATGCGGTTCGAGAGCTGAAAACCAAACCGCCCGAACTTGGCGACCTTCAATCAGCAACGATAAGCTCAGGTGCGTTTTCTCTTGCCCGACGGGGCGCACCGCGACAACTTGAAAAACTCCGACAAAAACAGGTTGATCAAAGCCTCTTCCGAATGGACCGAGCGCCTCCATTTGTTCGATCCACGTAACGCTGAGTTGCTCAGGGAGTAGCTCTCCATCAATCATAAACCGAGGCTGTGGCCCGATGTGCGAATAGGTCGCTCGATAGATCTCTTGTAATTTTAAACTAAAACTAGGAAGCGCATCTTTACTGATGGTCAGACCACAAGCCCCGGTATGGCCACCATATCGCGACAGAGCCCCTGGTAACTTTGCGTTCGCCATATCAAGTAATGCTTTGGCATCGACACCGGGTACTGAGCGCATCGAGCCCGTCAACATTGCCGGCTCATTTCCGGGCGTCAGAACAATCGATGGGCGACCTTCTGCCTCGACCAAACGGCTTGCTACAATTCCTTGAACACCTGCATGCCCAGTTTCGAGAACGACGCACAACACCAATCCACCATGTAAATGTTGCCGATGAGCCAGTGGCTTGGCTTGTTCAATCATTTCCTTCTCAATCATACGACGGGTTTTATTATCCGAATCCAAATCAAGAAATGCGTTGGTCGCTTCGGCAAGCGATTCTGCGACAAGATATTCATAGCCTCGAAGTGAATGACCAATCCGGCCACGGGCATTCAATCGAGGCGCCAACTGAAAAGCTAGGAGATCTGCGTTAATGTCTCGGGATGACCGAGTCAACTGTGATATTGCAACCTGCCAACATGGACGCTGTTGCTTTCGAATTAATGAGAGGCCAGCTTTCACAATAGCTCGATTGGTTTCGCTCGAACCGAGTGAAACACAATCAGCCACAGTACCAAGAGCCACATAGTCGAGGAGATCACCCA
The DNA here is from genome assembly GCA_902536515.1 of uncultured Litorivicinus sp. Classification (GTDB taxonomy): domain Bacteria; phylum Pseudomonadota; class Gammaproteobacteria; order Pseudomonadales; family Litorivicinaceae; genus HIMB30. Next base: position 1,464 of record CACAXU010000012.1, read on the forward strand.
GCTTTGGCGTATCCGTAGCAATCGCTTGCTGATCAATGAGTCCTTGGCGAACATGACTCATCACCAGCCATGACACCATGCATCCAGCAATTGCCTTATCAGGGTAATGACAATCCGCGCGATTTGGATTGACAACAGCATAGGCACTGGCAGGTGGACCATGATCAGAGACTTGGTGATGATCGGTCACGATGACGTCGATCCCTGACGCTTGAAGTCTTGCGATCTGTGCCTCATCGGATGACCCGCAATCCGCCGAGATCAGAAGCTCTGGTAATGGTGTACTGTCCAACAACCGATCAACTAAGGCTTCTGATATCCCATACCCATCTTCGAGCCGATGCCCAATCCAATGCGAGAGCTTTTGTCTCGACACACCAAAGCGGAACAGTGATTCGGTAATCACAGCATGACTTGTTAAGCCATCTGCATCGTAATCCGTTAATACGCCGATTCGCTCGTCTTGACCGATGGCCTGTTGCAAACGGTCTGCAGCGAGATGGATATCGGACAGTAATGATGGCGGAGCAATATGTTGAAGTTGGGGGGCGAGAACTGTTTCTAACGGAACTTCACTCGTGATTCGGCCAGCAACAATCCGGGCGATTACAGGGTCAAGGCCACGAGAACGTGCCTCGGCAAAAACCGAGGCGTCAATTGATCGCGACTCGCGCACTACCTCATCACAGAACGAATGAATGATTGAACATCATTCAGGTCGTTCTCGAGAACTGTATAGCGCTCTTCGCGCTGGAGCAAATCTGTCATATCAGAGGGTAGTGGTACCTTGTCGAAACCTGCTTTTTCAACCGCTTCAGCAAATTTTGCTGGATGCGCTGTCGCTAAGACAACTTTCGTCATGTACTTTGGCGTGACTCGCAGAGCATCAACGCCTGTCGCTGTATGTGGATCAATCAATTCGCCGGTCTCTTCAAAGATCCGAGAAATGGTGGCGCAAGTTTGCTCATCATCAACCGCATGCGCTGAGAAAAGTGCTTTAGCCTGATCGACAACCGAGCTGTCCAACTGCACCGCACCACTCTGGAATGACTCCATCACCTGCGCCATTTTCAAACCATCACACCCATGAAGATCGAACAATAAGCGTTCGAAATTTGAACTCACGACAATATCCATCGAAGGAGACAAAGTCTTTTCCAACGACTTCCTGGATAAATCGCCACTTAACCCTCGCACCAAAGCATCGTTTGCGTTGGTAGCGACTGTGAAGTGTGCAATTGGAAATCCCATCTGTTTCGCCAGATATCCGCCATACACGTCGCCAAAGTTCGCCGATGGAACGCTGTAGGCGATCTCATGATCAAGAGCACCTAATCGCAGTCCAGAGTAAATGTAATATACCGTCTGCGCCATGATTCTTGCCAAGTTGATTGAGTTGACCGCCAATAGCCGATTTGGGCGCACGAATGCTTGATCCATGAACGATGCTTTGACGATCACTTGGCAATCATCGAAGCTCCCTCGGACAGCCACATTGTGTACGTTATCTGACAACACTGCTGTCATCTGTCGTCGCTGAACTTCACTAACGCGTTGGTATGGATGCAGGATAACCACATCAAGGTGCTCTGAATGTCGAGCACCTTCAATGGCAGCAGATCCGGTATCACCAGATGTTGCCCCCATCACAACGCCACGCTCGTCACGCTCAGCCAGGAAATAATCGAGTAATCGCCCTAGCAGTTGGAGTGCAAAATCTTTAAAGGCCAGTGTTGGTCCATGGAATAATTCGAGGAGCCAAGTGTCATGACTGAGCTGTTTTATTGGCGCAATGCCTGAATGCCGAAACGAACCGTAGGCATCTTTCACCATCGACTCAAAAGTCTCTCGTGGAATAGATCCATCTACGAATGGCCACATCACTTCGATCGCGAGCTCGTCATACGGAAGTGATTGCCAATGTCTCAGTGTAGCTTCAGAAATTGTTGGCAGTGATTCCGGTACATAGAGTCCACCATCAGAAGCGAGACCAGTTAGTACAACGTCATCAAAACTTAAGACAGCGGCTTGGCCTCGAGTCGAAACAAACTTCACGCAGCACCCCCTAAAGCCTCACAGCGGAGAACGACAGGGCTTCCATCAACGAACGAGTGTTGTTCAATCAAACTCAAAGCTGCCAAAACATCTTTCTCACGGACAGCGTGAGTTAAAAGAATCAAGGCGACAGGCTCGCCCTCGACCCCATCTTTCTGGATGACGCTTTCCAATGACACGTTGTGATCAGCGAGCGTACGGGTGATGTGCGCAAGGACTCCAATCTCATCACGAACTGACAGCCTTATATAGAACGGACAGATTGTCTCTTCAATTGGCAGTACCGGCAAATCGGTAAGATGACTCGGCTGGAATGCTAAATGCGGAACACGATTAGTCGGATCTGCTGTCAAAACTCGCGCCACATCGACCAAATCTGCGACCACAGCACTGGCAGTCGGTAGCGATCCTGCCCCTGGTCCATAATGCAATGTTGATCCGACCGCATCACCATGAATCTGCACCGCATTCATCACCCCATTCACATTCGCAAGTAACTGTGATTCAGGAATCAATGTTGGGTGAACTCGCATCTCAACGCCTTGTTCTGTGCGCCGTGCAATACCCAAGTGCTTGATGCGATAACCAAGCTCTTCAGCATAATCAAGATCCATCAAATCGATCGTAGAAATTCCTTGGGTATACACAGCATCAAAATTGAGCGGAATCCCAAATGCGATCGACGCGAGAATACTCAGCTTATGCGCTGCATCAATACCCTCAACATCGAATGTCGGATCTGCTTCAGCGTAGCCAAGTTCTTGAGCCTCGGCCAAGACGTCTGAAAAATCACGCCCTTTGTCGCGCATCTCCGTCAGAATGAAGTTGCCTGTGCCATTGATTATTCCAGCAAGCCAATGAATTTGATTCGCCGCTAAACCTTCACGTAATGCTTTAATGACAGGGATTCCACCGGCAACAGACGCTTCAAACGCAATTGTCACACCCTTGGCCTGTGCCTTCTCAAACAACGCATTCCCACATTCTGCGATCAATGCTTTGTTGGCTGTAACGACATGCTTGCCTGATTCGATTGCTGCCTCAATCAATTCAAGGGCGTAATCACACCCACCAATTAGCTCGACAAACACTTCACCATCAGGATCTCGGGCAACATCCATTAAATCCCGAGATACTTTAATTCCTGACAAATTCACGCCGTCGCGGTCTCTCCGCGCACCAATATGCGTGATTTGGATTTCGCGACCGATCCGGCGCGCCAGTTCATCACGATTATTGGCGAGTACATTCAGGGTACCCTGTGCTACAGTGCCAAGGCCTGCGAGGCCAACAGAAATAGGTTCCAAAATCTATCCTTAGAAAGTTTCTGTCATTGTCGATTCAACGCGAAAGAGGCGTTTGATATTACGAAGTGCCTGACGTGTTCGATGTTCGTTTTCAATTAAGGCAAAGCGCACATGGTCATCACCGTATTGGCCAAAACCAATCCCAGGGCTCACCGCAATATTGGCATCACGAATTAATTTCTTGGAAAACTCCAGTGATCCCATCTCTAGGTACTGTTCTGGAATTTTTGCCCACACGAACATGGTTGCTTTCGGCTTTTCTACCGGCCATCCGAGTGCGTTCAAGCCTTCACACAGCACATCGCGACGCGCTTGATACACATCGCGGATTTCATGTACGCACGTTTGATCACCTTCAAGTGCAGCGATGGCAGCCACCTGAATCGGCGTGAATGTTCCATAATCGAGATATGACTTTATTCGAGCCAGAGCACCAATTAACTCTTTATTCCCGGCGGCAAAACCAACTCGCCACCCAGGCATGTTGTAACTTTTCGAAAGTGAGAAGAATTCCACAGCAATTTCTTTGGCACCATCAACCTGCAAAATCGACGGAGCGATATAGCCGTCGAATACTATGTCAGCATAGGCCAGATCCTGAACGACCCAAATATTATGTTCGCGAGCGATCTCGACCACTTTCTCGAAGAAATCAATTTCGACACACATTGCAGTTGGATTCGCCGGAAAATTCAAAACCAACATTTTCGGTCGAGGCCAAGAGGTCTCGATTGCTTTAACCAACTCAGTAAAGAAATCTTGGCCTGGCAGCAATGCGACGTGGCGTATATCGGCACCTGCGATCACAAATCCATATGGGTGGATCGGGTAGGCTGGATTTGGCACAAGCACCGCATCACCGGGGCCCAAGGTTGCCATGGCAAGATGCGCAAGACCCTCTTTTGATCCGATGGTGGTGATGACCTCCGTCTCTGCATCGAGGTCAACGTCGTAACGCGTCCGATACCAGTTAGCCATTGCGCGACGCAGACGGGGGATTCCCTTGGATTGAGAATATCGATGCGTATCTTCACGATTCGCCGTTTCGACTAACTTTTTGACGATATGACCCGGGGTTGGCTGATCCGGATTTCCCATCGAAAAATCAATGACATCCTCACCGGCTGCCCTTGCTTGCTGACGCATTTCACCAATGACGTTGAAAACATAGGGAGGCAGGCGCTCAATGCGCGGAAATTGTGTATCCACTTATTCGTACTCGCTCCGTTCAAAGCTCGCGATTGTAGCTTAAGAACCCTGTTGATTCATACGCTCTAAGAGCTCGTTCCATGGTGCATAGCCTGGCTGCATGTCCCCACTTTCAAAAATGAGCGTGGGAGTACCAGTGATTCCAAGCTTTTGTCCCAACTGATATTGATCGGCAACCGGATTGTCACACGTTGCAGCTTCTGGCGTTTCACCAGCCTTTGCAAGTGTCATCGTCGCATTTTGATCCTTTGCACAATAAACAGACACATACTTGTTGTATGAATCGGAGCCAACTCCTGCGCGCGGGAAAGCCGCGTATCGCACCTCGACACCATTCTCTTGCAATTGTTCGACTTCAGTGTGCATACGTCGGCAGTAGCCACAATCAATGTCGGTAAATACAAGAAGACGGTGTTTGACTTCGCCTTTTGCGGAAAAGGTCACGAGTTTAGACTCGTCAAGTTGAGCGAGGAGGACCTGACGATCAGCGCGACGACCAATGTCTGTGAGGTTTTTTACACCACCACTACCGACTTGATACAAATCACCTGCAACAAAATGTGATCCTTTTGAGTCGGTGTAAATCCGCTCACCAGTTTTTAATGTCACCTCGAAGAATGGCGTATTGTCGACTGGCTTAACAGATTCGATTTGGATCATCGGATTGATGCCTGTGATGGCTTTTTCAATCTCTGCTTGATCGGCGATCGCAGCCCCAGAAACCAGTGCAACAAATGATAGAATCCAACGCATAGTTTGCCCTCATTCGATTAATCCGAAAGTGTAACTCAAGCGCGCGGATGATGTGCGGAATGCAACTGCTTCAGTCGCTCTCGTGCAACATGAGTGTAAATCTGTGTTGTTGATAGATCCTCATGGCCCAACAACAACTGAACAACGCGAAGATCGGCACCATGATTGACCAAATGGGTGGCGAAGGCATGGCGTAATGTGTGCGGACTCAACTCAGATGAGATTCCCGCAACTTGAGCGATTTGCTTCAATCGATGCCAAAAAGTCTGCCGCGTCATAGGTGACCCGGATCGTCCCGGAAAGATCGCAGGGCCCGTCGGATCAGGAAATTCTGGGCGTGCCTCGAGAAAATATCGTTGCAACCAATCTCTCGCGGCATCACCGAGAGGAACTAATCGTTCTTTGCTGCCCTTTCCGAGAACACGGACGACACCTTGTTCCAAATTAATACTCGATCGTTCAAGACCACAGAGTTCGCTGACACGCAGGCCAGATGCATACAGAACCTCTAACATCGTTCGATCTCTCAATCCGATCAATGTATCTGTGTTTGGCGCTTTGAGAAGCTTCGACACATCGCTCTCTGAAAGAGTCTTTGGTAATGGTCGATCCCTAGATGGCCTATGTATTCGCGCCATTGGGTCGTCGTCGCGACGCCCATGCCTTATTTGATATTTATAAAATCCGTGCAATGCGGACAGTTTTCGCTGAATTGACGTTGCTTTTAGGTTCTCGGCAAAGAGTGATCCAATAAAGTCATTGATCTGCGCGTCCGACAACTCGTCGATGGTTTTGTTCAGCGATCGCGCATAACTATCCGCGTCTTCAAGATCGACTCGGTAAGCGCGTAATGTCGGTTCAGACAAACCCCGCTCGAGATAAAGCGCGTCCAAGTAAGCATCAAGATCTAAACGAATTACCATGTTTTAAGGGTAGCATGCTCTGAACCGCTTTTTTGAGTCCGCAGATAAAAGACTGCCAAACCAAATGGACATCAATCAGTTCAACAAAAAATCGGCAACTGGGACGGTTTTCCGATTAAATCAGAAATCAAGGCCATTGTACGAGGAATGAGCTATTCAACTCTGTCCTCGAAGTCTCAACCGTACTATTTAGTATCTAGCTTTTCCTTGATACGCGCTGCCTTACCAGACAATTCACGGAGGTGATAAAGCTTGGCTTTGCGAACATCACCACGACGCTTCACTTGGATTGAATTTATTAGAGGCGAGTGCAGTTGGAAAGTACGTTCAACGCCGACACCGTGCGAAATTTTCCGCACGATACAACTCGAATGCAAACCCCGATTCGATTTCGCAATCACAACACCTTCGTAAGCCTGAAGACGCTCTCGCGTTCCTTCTTTCACCCTGACCTGAATCACTACCGTATCACCGGGTGCAAACGCAGGTAAGTCTGTCTTCATTTGCTCATTATTGAGCGCTTCGATGATCGGATTCATGCTCACGGCTTTGTCTCCCTAATAAATTCATCCAGCAATAACTGATCCTCATCAGACAGTTCCTGCTTCTCCAATATCTCCGACCGACGCAACCACGTCCGCCCCAAGGCCTGCTTTCGACGCCATCTTGCGATGTCGCCATGATGCCCGCTTAAGAGAACATCCGGCACCTTCAAGCCTGCTATTTCCTCGGGCCGCGTGTAGTGTGGACAATCCAGTAACCCATCGCTGAATGAGTCCTCTATAGCACTACTCGCATGACCAAGTACCCCAGGAACCAATCGACTCACTGCATCTACTACAGCAATGGCTGCTGGTTCCCCCCCTGAAAGAACAAAGTCTCCAAGAGAAATTTCATGATCAACGTCGAGCTCAATCACTCGTTCATCGATTCCCTCATACCGCCCACACACCAGAATAATTTCTGATCTTTCAGCTATTTCTCGAACCACTGCTTGTGTCAGTGGTTCACCCTGAGGGCTCAAATAAACAACAGCCGCTTCGGGTAATGCCTTCTTGGCTTCAGCAATCGAGGTTCTCAGCGTCTCAACTTTCATCAGCATGCCAGGACCGCCACCAAATGGCCTGTCATCTACGGTTTGGTGTAAGTCGGTGGCGTGTACTCTTGGATTGAAAGTGATGATAGCAACCAATCCACGCTGAATCGCCTTACCGATCACACCATGTGCCAACGCGTCGGCCACCATGGTCGGAAATAAAGTGATCACGCCCCACTTCATTAAAACTCTGGGTCCCAATCAACCCGGATCGTACCCTCAGCCAAATTTACTTCCAAAACGGTTTGGGAAATAAACGGAATCAACCGTTCTTTCCAATCATTACTCTCAGCATCCCCTTGGACCACCAACACATCGTTGGCGCCTGTCGGCAGTACTGTTTTTACGACCCCCAACATCACGTCGTTGAGTGTCTTCACGCGACACCCCTCGAGGTCACGCCAATAGAATTCATCATCACTGAGTTGAGGAAGATGGTATTTGTCCACTTCAATCAAACAATTCACCAGCGACTCGACGCTGGTGCGATCAGGAAAACCGACCAATTTCGCGACATAACCCTTGTCGCGTAGCTTCCACAATTCGGGACCTGTCTCAATACGCTCTATAGCAATCCGCCCACTGCCACGATCAGGTACCCGCTTTAAGACCCAGGGCGTCCACTCGAACACCGAGGCTGGGTTGTTGGTAAAACTGTCCATCCAAACCCAGCCCTGCACGCCATAGGGAGATCGAATCCGCCCTACAACAATCCGATCAGTCATTAAGCTGCCTGACGCGCGTCCTTAAGTAAGCGCTTAACGCGATCAGAAGTCTTTGCACCCAAACCGATCCAGTGATCGACCCGCTCGAGGTCGATGCGTAGCCGTTCAGCCTGCCCCTGCGCCATTGGGTTAAAGAAACCGACCCGCTCAATGAAGCGACCATCACGCGCATTTCTGTGATCCGTCACCGTGAGGTGATAGAAAGGACGCTTCTTAGAACCGCCGCGCGAAAGACGAATCGTTACCATGTTTTCTCAATCCTGTGTTTGCTCTCGCAAGAGACGAAAATCCAGAGGCGCGCAATCATAATGACTTTGCAAGCAACTTACAACCGCGGCATGCCGCCGGGCGGCGTCATTCCAGAGATTCCACGCATCATTTTTTGCATGCCACCTTTTTTACCGACTTTTTTCATCATCTTCGACATTTGTTTGTGCTGCTTCAGCACCTTATTCACTTCCTGTACATCAGTACCTGAACCTGCGGCGATTCGCTTTTTACGAGAACCATTGATCACCTCAGGATCACGACGCTCAATCGGTGTCATCGAATTAACGACCGCCTCCATCCGCACGAATTGTTTGTCGTCCACTTGATTTTGCATTTGTGCGCCCATCTGCCCCATCCCAGGCATCTTCTCCAAAAGGGCTTTCATTCCTCCCATGTTGCGCATTTGTTGCAACTGGTCGCGGAAGTCTTCCAAATCAAAACCTTTCCCTTTCAGGACCTTTTTGGCGACTTTTTCTGCCTTTTCTTTGTCGAGTTTTTGCTCAGCTTGTTCAATCAGGCCAAGGATATCGCCCATCCCAAGAATTCTTGATGCAAGACGATCAGGATGAAACGCTTCTAATCCGTCAACAGTCTCACCGACACCCATAAACTTAATGGGCTGACCTGTGATGGTTTTCACAGACAATGCGGCACCACCACGTGCGTCACCGTCTGCCTTGGTTAAAACCACACCGGTTAACGGCAGAACGTCAGAAAATGCCTTCGCTGTATTGGCCGCGTCTTGACCAGTCATTGCATCAACAACGAATAATGTTTCGACAGGATTCAGTGCTTGATGAAGGCCTGATATCTCTTTCATCATGTTTTCATCGATACCCAATCGACCCGCTGTGTCGATAAGTAGCACATCGTAGGCAGCAGACTCTGCTTTTTGTAAAGCAGCTTGCGCAAGTTCGATGGGATTCTGATTCGGTGTTGATGGGAACACGTCAACTTCAATCTGTGCACCCAGTGTCGCCAGCTGCTCCATCGCGGCGGGGCGGTATACGTCGACGCTAACCAATAAGACTTTTTTCTCGTCCCGAGCGGTCAGAAATTTTGCCAGTTTGGCAGCTGTTGTCGTTTTACCCACACCCTGAAGACCGGCCAGTAAAACAATTGCTGGTGGACGTTGAGCAAGGTTCAACGATTCAGATGGACCGCCAAGTACGGCCTCGAGCTCGCTTTGGACAACTTTCAGAAACTGCTGGCCAGGTGTCAGACTTGCGCGCACCTCGCGACCCAGAGCACGGGTACGCACCTGGGAGATAAATTGTTTAACGACAGGCAACGCAACATCCGCCTCCAATAGCGCTTTGCGGACTTCTTTCAACGTAGCCGCTATATTGTCTTCAGTGAGACGGGCCTTTTTGCCCATCGACTGCAATGTCTTCGAAAGACGTTCACTTAATGAATTAAACATGTCATCTCTTTAGCATGGCGTTCGAACACACTATGATAACGAAAAAACGAATCAGAGTAGGATGATGTCTTTATTAGTTCCGGGATTACTTGCGACATCAGTACTGTTTGCATCGGGGATCCGCCAGTTTAGCGTGTTTAAAAAGGGTGAAGTGCGCGACCCGATCTCTTTTTTATTGGGCGTTGCTGGGTGTGTCTTGTCAATTGTCTTGGTAATTCAGGGCTTGGGTGACAATGGTGGAAGACCTACCACCGGGCTCATGGGTACATTACTGGGTGCGCTTTTGATGGTTCTTGTCCTCGGTACCAGCTCCAAACACCCTGTAAATGCTTTGCTTATTGGTGTTGCTCCACTTACAGGACTCTTTACACTGATCGCGTCGGTATTGAATCCGACCTCAAATCACCTCAATCCGTTAAATTTTGAAACCGCAGTGCACGTTGCGACCTCAATTGTTGCCTACGGCGCCATTGCCTATGCGGGGACACTGGCAATTTTGCTGTCGTGGCAACATTCGAAACTAAAGGAGAAGCCGTTGTCGCCTCTCATCTCTGCGCTCCCCCCATTAGATGCAATGGAATACCTGTTTTTACGGACCGTTCAAACGGCATGGGTTGTCCTGACAATCGCGCTGGTCACGGGCATCATCTACGTTGAGGACTTTTGGGCACAGCAACTTGCACACAAGACGGCTTTATCGGTGCTGGCTTGGTTCGGAATGGCTCTCGCGTTATGGCAACATTTTCAAGATGGTGGCGTGACTCGCACGATGCGGAAAACAGCGATCGCGGCAGCCGCTCTTCTATGTATTGGCTATCTCGGTAGCAAAGCGGTTCTGGAATTTGTTCTGTGATGGGTCCCGCCTTTGAGTGATATCTCCAACGAAATCCTATTTGGCATTCTTGTTCTGCTGATTTTTCTATCAGGATTCTTTTCAAGCTCGGAAACAGGCCTGATGGCCATCAATCGTGTGCGACTTCAGCATCAAGCTGAAGAAGGTTCAAAGACAGCGAACAGAATCCTATCGCTTCTCGAGCGACCCGACCGGTTAATCGGATTGATTTTAATTGGCAACAACTTCGTCAATATTTTGGCGTCAGCCATCGCCACCGTGCTCGCCGTGCGTATTTTTGGTGACGCTGGTGTTGCAATCGCGACCGGTATTTTGACACTGGTTATATTGATCTTTGCCGAAGTCACACCGAAGACATTCGCAGCACTTTATCCAGAACAGATTGCTCGGCCAGCCAGTTTTATCCTGCTCCCGCTATTGCGAATTACATATCCACTAGTTTGGGCAACGAATCTTCTCTCAAACGGCTTACTGCGGCTTCTTGGGATCAATCCAGAAAACTCCCATCGAGATCGATTGACAAAAGAGGAGCTACGCACCTTAATGATGCAAAGTGAGCATCGAATCCCAGCGCGGCGCCACGGTATGTTGCTCTCAATTCTGGATCTCGAAAAAGTTCAGGTTGATGAAATCATGGTGCCGCGTGGAGAAATTATTGGACTTGATTTAACTGATGAAGTCGACGAATTAGTCAACCAACTCCGATCAACGCAACATACGCGTCTCCCTGTATTTAACGAAGACATTGAGCAGTTGGTTGGTATTTTACATACGCGAACAGCACTCAAACTTCTCGACAATGCCGAACTCTTAGAGGACGAGCCAGAGTTCAAAAATCGCATCATTGAATTGTGTGAAGAACCCTATTTTGTCCCACAAAGTGCTGCCCTCCACACGCAACTCTACAATTTTCAGAAGGAACGTGAGCGTTTGGCCGTGGTTGTCGACGAGTACGGCGAGATTGAAGGGATGGTCACGCTTGACGACATCTTGGAAGAAATCGTGGGTGAATTCACCACAGATCATATACAAGAAACATCCCCAGACGTTCATCCACAGGACGATGGAACATTTATCATCGATGGATCAGCAACAGTTCGTGATTTGAATCGCATCCTTGAGTGGGAACTACCGACAGACGGACCCCGAACAGTGAGCGGAGTCATCGTTGAATTGCTAGAATTTATCCCTGAAAACAGCCTCGGCATCCAATACCGAGAGTATCGGTTGGAAGTGTTGGCAATCCAAGATAATCGCGTTCGCTCTGTCAAGGCATGGAAGGTCGATTCACAATCATCCGGTCAGCCGATATTATCTGAAAAAATTCCTGGATAATGAGCGCCGTCAAGCCCCATATTTCCTCATCGTTATAGCGCCATCGCGGCATCCATACCGCTGGCGAACGATGCCTGCTGACTTCAAATGTCGGCGGTTGGGACAAAAACGCCTCCATAGGCATCGAAAATACGCGAGCAATCTCCTGCTCCCTCGGCTCACCAATCAATAGGTCGTCCGACCAGAACACACAAGGAATCACTGAAAGCTGATACAAACTTTTTATCGGGTTTAAATAACCCAAGCTATGCTGTGCCGTCAGTCTTAAACCAGTTTCTTCTTTAAGCTCTCTCAACGCTGTAGACATCAGTGAGTTATCCGATGATTCCACTTTACCCCCCGGCAACGACACCTCACCTGCGTGCTTTCTTAAATGGGGCGCTTTGACACAAAGGGTCAAGCTTGGGCTGTTGACATCCGAGATAACAAAGGCCACTGCGGCATAACCACGGCACATTGCAAGGGGTGCTGGTTCTTTGTCTAATAAATTACTTCGAACACGCTGTTTCGTCACCTGCATTTCGTTAGTATAAGAATAAAAACGGGAGAGCCCTATGAACTTTTGCTCAAATTGTGGTTCAGCAACTGTCCGGCGCGTTCCAGAGGGCGATAATCGGCCGCGAGTTGTCTGTGACCAGTGCGGTAGGATCCACTATCAAAACCCAAATATCATTGCTGGATGTGTTGTCCTTCAGAGCGACAAAGTACTTCTTTGTCGACGAGCCATTGAGCCACGCCATGGGCTCTGGACGTTACCTGCAGGCTTCATGGAAAATGGAGAAACCGTTGCTCAGGCCGCACTCAGAGAAACCTGGGAGGAAGCCCGCGCGACACCCGATCTTAATCAGTTATATGTGGTGACCTCGATCCCGACCATCAACCAGGTTTATATGCTGTATTTGGCCTTTTTGAAAAATGATCAATATGGTTCAGGCCCAGAGAGTTTGGAAACAAAACTCTTTAGCATGGATGAAATTCCATGGGATGAGTTGGCCTTCCATACCGTGCGGGATGCGTTAACGCAGCTGAGACAGGACCTTGCAACTGGCACATTTTCCTTGCACTGTATCGATCGTGATGAAGCGTCCATCTCGGCGCGTGTTTAGGTGCGCGGAACTGGCTCGATCACACGAATCAGATCAAAAGCAGGCTCCTCGTAAGGATGACTTGCGTATAACGCGTCAGTGACTGCATCAAGCATGGTATCCGGCACCAACAATTCGACTCGCCATTCTTGGACTTGTTCAACAACCCCTGGATGACCAATGTGCGGGTTTGCTGGCGGTTTTGGTAAGAATTGCCCAACTCCGAGGCACTCCCAGGAACACCGACTGTAGGCACCCAGTGCACCCGCTCCTGCTTCAAACAAGGCATCCTTTACGTGTTCCTTAGCTTCCTCTGGAATGAATACGATCAGCTTGTACATAGATTCTCCCCAATGCGAAGTTTAACAGATGGAAAGTTGTCCAGCTTTTACCGCTAAAAAATGGACAAAACTGGTCCAAAACAACCTAACCAACAGAGAGTTTCAAAAATTTTTTCGAAATTTCACTCATTTAGATCAAAAACAGTTGACGGCTTAGGAAAATCGTAGCAATGTTTAGGACAATACTTGGACAGTAAACCTACGGACAGAGATACGAGGTAATCCCATGTTGGTATTAACCCGAAAAATTGGTGAAAAAGTAATGATCGGCGACGATGTATCGGTCACCATTCTTGGACTGTTCGGTAATCACGTGAGGCTTGGTATCAACGCACCAAAGTCAGTCGAGATTCACCGAGAAGAAATTTACGTTAAGATCCAGAACGAAAGTCGCGATTCTGATACCCCAAAAATCGCAATCGGTCAGTAACACTCTGGTCTCGTCGGGGAGCCGCGTGTAGTCTTTTACTATACAAAAAAAGGCCCCCCATGAGACGTTTCCCTATTAAGTCATTCGCAATCGGTCTTGCCATTTTTGGTGGGGGCGTCATGGGATTTATTTCGCTGACCAAGTCGAAGCCAGTGGCTGCTGTGCGAGAGGCGCCCGCTACGATCTGGCGGGTCTCGGTCGCGCGCATCAACCTCGAGACGGTGGCTCCAGTTTTCAACGGGTTCGGTACTATTGAGAATCCCGACACTCAGACAATGAAGGCTCGCATCGCCACCGATGTCTCCAAACTTCTCGTCAGGGAAGGCGATAGAGTTCGAACGAACGACATCTTAATTGTACTCGGTTCAGTCGATGCTGAAATCCAACTTTCGCAAGCGAAAGCTAACTTGGCTGACGCGAAAGCGAATCTCATCGCACTTGATGCGACTGAAACAAAGGATCTGGAAGCGTTAACGCTCGATCAACAAGCGCTTAGTATTCTCGATGGTAAACTAGCTCGCATACGAGATCTGAAACGACGCAATCTTGCAAGCGAACAAGATCTCGATACAGCCAAACAGGCCGTGGTCAGTCAAAAACTTCAAATCAATCGTCGTGAGTTGGCGCTAGCCACTGTTGAATCTAAACGAACTCAGTTAAGAACCGCAATCAAGCGGTTTGAAGCAGAAGTTCGAGCAGCAAACCGCAACTTCGAGTCGACAGTACTCAAAGCACCAGCTGACGGGCAAGTCATCGAAGTGAACGTGGTTGCTGGTGATCGTGTTCAATCCACTCAGAACTTAGTCGTATTCGCCCCTAATTCTGGTCGTGAAGTCCGTGTTCAAGTGCCTGCACCGGTTGGACAGACACTGACGAAAGCAATCATGAACTCAATGCCGGTTAGCGCTTCGACCGACAGGGGCCATCTATTAACGCTGACACGAGTGAGTGGTTCAGTGCGCGACAACACTGGATCCATCGATGCCTTTTTCACATCGACTGATCCGCTACCGCCCACAGGGACCGTCATCTCCGTCTCGATTCAACTTATCGCAGAGTCAAATGTCGTGGTTCTACCGACCGATGCACTCTACGGCGGAAATTTGATTTATCGAGTAAAAGAGACCAACGTTCTGGAGGCGATTACCGTAGAGCGTCTTGGCCAGCGTCCCGGCCCAGAAAATACTAAAGTTCTCGTCAGAGCACCGAACCTTGCTACCGGTGATCAGATCCTTGTGTCGCGTCTACCAGCAGCTGTGACAGGTTTGCGAGTTGAGGTCATTAAGTGATCGGCTTCGTGCACATGTTTGCCAAACATCGTGTCGCAGCCAACCTACTGATGGTCATTATGATAATCGCCGGAGCGATAGGCGTTGATCGCTTACGAACCCAATTCTTTCCAACGTTCGAACTCGATATCATCACGGTATCAGTCGCATGGTCTGGTGCGACTGCAGAAGACGTACAAGAGGGACTAACTATACCGATCGAAAATGCGATCGAAGAATTAGCTTTTATTGAATCAATCGACGCGACCAGTCAGTTTGGATCAGCAAGTTTGCGCATCGAGCTTGTTGAGGGAACCAACCTCCCGCAAGCACTCGATGATGTTAGCCAGCGAATCGACCAGAACCTAGCGCTACCCGAGGGTGCCGAAGACCCAATGGTTTCATCGCTCACTCGTTATGAAGACATTACCAACCTTCTCATTACCGGACCACTGACACCCTTCGAACTGCAAAAATTGGCGCTTCAAGCGGAACAGGAACTTTTGGCTCGCGGCATTCGAAAGGTTGACTTTCGGGGTTTACCTACCCGAGAGATGCAGATCGAAATGACGGCTGAAACCCTTGCATCCCTTGGACTGACGCTGGACACCCTCGCTGATCGTATTCTCACCCAAGCGCGCGATCTACCTGCCGGTACCGCTGGTCGTGATGATGGTGAACGACAACTGAGGAGTCTCGAGCAAGGACGAACTCAGACAGATATCTCGAACACACTCATTGCGCTCAATGGCACACGAATCAGCACTCGGCTCGGCGACATCGCAACAGTCCGTGATCGGGTCAATCCCAAAGCTCCATACCTCACTTTTCGAGGACAACCGGCTGTCGAAATCATTCCTCAACGGACAGAGAATGATTCGACATTGACTATGGCTGAAATCACTAATCAATGGATCGCTGAAACGCAGTCTCAACTCCCCAGTGGAACTCAACTCATAGTCTTGAACGAGCGTTGGCAATATCTCAATGACCGAATCAATCTATTACTTGAGAATGGACTCACAGGTCTTTTGTTTGTTGTTATCATCCTCTACCTCTTTTTGAATCAACGCGTTGCCTTTTGGGTTACCCTAGGAATCCCAGTTTCATTTCTCGCAACGCTTGCAATTCTTTGGATGATCGGCGGCACCATCAACATGATCAGTCTGTTTGGCATGATCATGGCGCTTGGTGTCATTGTCGACGATGCAATTGTCGTTGCCGAAGATACCCTATCGCTCTATCAATCGGGTCAAACTCCAGTCAAGGCAGCGTTGAATGGCTCGGAAAGAATGCTAGCACCCGTTATCTCATCGAGTCTCACAACAATCGCCGCTTTTTCGCCACTCCTGATTGTTGGTGGGGTCATTGGCTCGATCCTGAAGGATATTCCGATCATCGTCATTTGCGTGATAGCGGCTTCACTCATCGAGTGCTTCTTGATCCTTCCTGGGCACTTGCAGCAGAGCCTCAATCGAGGGCATCGCCATGAAGACGGGAAGATTAGGCAAGCACTGGATCGTGGATTTATCAAATTCCGCGACAACGTATTTCAACCATTCGTAGGAGTGATTCTCAGAGCACCGGCGCTGACACTAGTCACTGCCTTGACACTGTTCATTTTGTCTATTGGCTTGATTTCCGGCGGCCGTGTTAAATTTACATTTTTCCCATCAATTGATGGGACTACGCTTTGGGCAGGTGCGCAATTCACGACCGGGACAACTCCCCACGAAGTGGATCAATTTCTCAATCATCTTGAGGACTCCACACAAGCGGTGAACGAAGAATTTGGTGGCCGAGTCATCCGTTACACATTACAGCAACACCGACAACTTTCCGCCCCAGGAGTTCGCGGTGGTACTGGTGATCATTATGGGACGCTCAAAGTGATCCTTACAGGCGAGCTTGAAGGTCCTCCAAATGACGTCATCATTGATGCCTGGCGAGATAAGATTCGATTGCCAGGCGGGATCGAGAAGTTCTCGATTAGACAAGCACAGGGTGGACCACCATCGAAGCCGATCGAAATCAAACTCACTGGTGGTAATGCGGAAACATTAAAAGCTGCTTCTCTAGAGGTACAAAACGCCTTACGACGATATCCGGGTGTTTCAAACATCGATGATGATCTCCCGTTTGGCGCCGAACAACTAGTCGTTCAACTCACCCCTCAAGGGCGCCAATTAGATCTCAGCTCTCAGCAACTTGCACGTCAGTTGCGTGGCGCTTTTGAAGGGCGAACACTTCAGACCTTTTATGAAGACGGAATCGAAGTCGATGTCCTACTCTCATTATCTGAAATGGAACGGAATCGCCTCGCCACACTCGATCAACTGCCGATCGTGACGCCTAGCGGCGCGATCGTACCATTGCCAGTCGTCGCCTCCGTCGAGGCGAGACGCGGTCTGGATAAATTACGCCGAACTGATGGACGACTGAGTATTGTGGTGAGTGCCGACGTCAATAATCTCACAACAAACGCTGCTGAAATCTTGACGGATATGCGGGCAACTGCGTTGCCTGAGGTCACTGCGAAATATGGATTGCAGTCAAATATTCAGGGTCGCGCACAAGACCGTGAAGAAACCTTCGCAGACATGAAAGTGGGTGTGCTGATAGCACTCACGATGATCTACATCATCCTGGCTTGGGTGTTTTCAAGCTACTCTTGGCCGTTTGCTGTTCTTATCGCTATCCCACTCGGCTTGACCGGTGCAATAGGCGGCCACTGGCTGATGGGGCTCGACCTCACAGTCTTATCATTATTCGGCTTCTTTGGTCTTTCCGGCATTGTGATTAACGACTCGATCGTATTAGTCGACACCTATCGCCGCCTGATCAAAGCGGGTGAAGATCATATTGAGGCAATCGTTAAAGCCAGTTGCTTGAGATTTCGGGCAGTGTTGGTCACGTCGCTCACGACCATTGCAGGCTTGACACCTATTTTATTTGAAACATCACCACAGGCACAGTTCCTGATACCAATGGCGACAACCATTGTCTTTGGACTTGCTTATGGAACGGTTTTAGTTTTGATGATCGTTCCGTCGGTACTCAGTTTGATTGAGAGAAATCGTAATCGAACAAACGCTGCGCGTTCTGAGTACTGAGTTGCTGAAGAGCCGACTCACTAGACTCCAAAACTTCAGCTAAAGTCCGTCCAATTTGCGGTAAATGTGCCGGCGATCCAAAGCGTTGGCCCGCGATCGGTAAATCCGGTGCATCCGTTTCCAGTAGTATCCGTTCTTTGGGAATTGATTGAAAAACCGATACCAAACGCGGCTGAGGCTTCCTCGTGATTAAACCTCCAGCACTCAAATATCCACCCAGTGATAAATATGTCCGAGCAATATCTCTGGATCCGGTAAATGCGTGGATGACAAATCGTTCACATCGCACTCTCTTTAAGGAAGCGATGACTTCATGATGAGATTTGACCGCGTGAATAATCACCGCCCGATCGAGCGATTGAGCGAGTGACAGTTGAGTTTCAAATACATGAATTTGGCGGTCGGATTCAGGCATCCCACGTCGAAAATCAAGACCAATTTCACCCACTGCACATTGCTCATCTCGATGTAGCAGGTCTTCAAGAGTCACAAGCCAATCAGACTCGTCAGTCAGGTAGTGTGGGTGTAGCCCAAACGCAACGTGTGGGGCTCGGTCTTCGAGCCAACGCCACTGCTCTGGATGCGTCCCTGTCGCTATATAAGTGACATTGGCAGCGTGAGCATCTTTGAGCACTTGATCAGGAGGGGCAGGCATCAATTCGAGGTGCGTATTGATATCAACCCACATCAATCAATGCTCTCGTGTCTCTAAAAACTGGACGTCCGGCCAACGTTCTTGCATTAGTTGCAAATTGGCTCTTGAAGGTGCGAGATAAGTCAAATACCCGCCGCCATCATCAGCTAAATGCTCATAAGCCTTTTTCTTGAAATCACTCAGTATCTTTGGATCATCACACTTGATCCAACGCGCGGTAAAGACACTAATTTGGTCATACACCGCTTCGGCCTTATATTCATCAAGTAGGCGAAAAGCGACCACGTCAAATTGCAACACGCCCACCGCGCCAACGATCAGATCGTTATTCTTGAGTGGCATGAATACCTGGGATGCGCCCTCCTCTGATAATTGAGTGAGGCCTTTTTGAAGCTGCTTTGTCTTCAGAGGGTCTTTGAGTCGCACCCGACGAAATAATTCAGGGGCGAAGTGCGGAATTCCAGTGAACTGTAAATCTTCACCTTCGGTAAATGTATCACCAATCTGAATCGTGCCATGGTTATGAAGACCTAAGATATCTCCTGGATAAGCCTCTTTCGCAGAAGCACGATCACCCGCCAAAAATGTCACCGCATCCGAAATGCGAACGTCCTTACCAATTCGGGTGTGCTTGATCTTCATTCCTTTCTTATAAGCACCAGAACAAACACGCAGAAACGCAATTCGGTCTCGATGCTTAGGGTCCATGTTTGCCTGAATCTTAAAAACAAAGCCTGAAAATTTTTCTTCGGATGGATCAACAGCCCGTGTTTCTGTCTCCCGAACGATTGGCTTTGGCGCGTGCTCAACAAAGTCATCCAACATCTCACGAACCCCGAAGTTCCCCATGGCAGTGCCAAAAAACACTGGGGTTAATTCACCCGCCAAGAATCGCTCGGCCTCAAATTCAGGAGTGGCTTCACGAACAAGCTCAACCTGATCTGCGAAGTCATGCCATTCAGATCCGAGCAGTTCACGCGACTCGTCCGAATTAAGTCCTTGGATCTTCACATCGTCAGGGATTCGATCACCTTGCCCTTTGACATAGACATGAATAGTATCAGTCCTCAGGTGATAGACCCCCTTGAAATGCGGGCCCATTCCAATCGGCCACGTGACTGGAGTCGCTTGAATTTTTAAGACGTCTTCAACTTCATCCATTAATTCAATCGGATCGCGAATATCACGGTCCAACTTATTCACAAAGGAAACGATCGGCGTAGTCCGCAGACGGCATACCTGCATCAACTTGATTGTTCGGTCCTCAACACCCTTCGCACCATCAAGCACCATTAGCGCTGAATCGACTGCAGTCAATGTCCGATAAGTATCCTCAGAAAAGTCCTCGTGACCGGGCGTATCCAACAGATTGACCACTCGATCCTTGTAGGGAAACTGCATCACTGAGGTTGTTACCGAGATTCCTCGCTCCTGCTCCATCTGCATCCAATCTGACGTCGCATGGCGTGCTGCTTTACGAGCCTTGACCGTTCCGGCGACAGAAATGGCATTTCCGAACAACAATAACTTCTCTGTCATCGTAGTTTTACCCGCGTCGGGGTGGGAAATGATTGCAAAAGTACGGCGGATCGCGCCTTCCCGTTCAATTTGATTCACAGTGATTCTCGATCAGTATTCAATGCGCGCGAAGTGTATAGAAATGTTGCAAAAAGACCAAACTAAGGTTGTTTGACATACCGCCCAGGGGCAACTTCAATCACGGGTCGCTGGCCACAACCAGGCGGAGGTGGCGATACATTAGCTCCCGCTTGAGGTAGGAGAAATTGGTTCCACGACACCCACCAACTGCCTTCACGCTTTTCAGCTGTTTCTATGTCAGACGGATTTTCTACGCTTAAGATGTAATGGTCATGACGATTATTAGTTGGTGGGGTGATGACGCCGGCATTATGGCCACCTTCACCGAGAACACAGATCGGTATATTCGTAAACTGTTTGGCTACGATCATGACACTTTGCCATGGACTAATGTCGTCGCTCTCCGCGCCAAAAAGAAAGATGGGGCAGGTGATGGATGCGACATCTATTGGCTGACCGGCGAGCTCTATCGGAGCCCCACCGACTAACCGATTGTTCAGGTACAACTCCTCCAAAATCCACAGCACCAATGAAGCTGGTATCCGAGTTCCATCGCCTAGCCAATGCAACAGTGGAAATGGCTTTTGACGCTGACCCAAAACATAAGAATTCAAAACACGACTGAACAACAGATCATGAGGACGCAAGCTCGCAAATGTTCTCAGCATCAGTTCAGCCGGCAAATAGCCCATATTCGTTAGTGGCTGACGAATCGCATCGATACTATCTTTAGAGACCAAATGTCCTAAAGGTCCTGGTTCTCGGTAATCAAGCAAAGTAGTCAGGAGGGAGAGTGATGCGAGTCGATTCTCTCCACGTGCTTCTAACAAAGCAGCGAGGATTGTCGCAATGATTCCACCGGCACAATAGCCCATCACCTGTGTCTTCACTCCAGGCAACATAAATTCGATCTGATCAAGAGCGGCGAGTGCCCCATCCAAGACGTAGTGCGTCATCCCATAAAGCGCAAGTCTTTCGGTTGGATTGACCCAACTGATTAAGAAAACAGTATGACCCTGATCGACGAGCCAGCGCACCATCGAGTATTTACCGGACAGATCGAGGATGTAGAAACGATTGACGAAGGCTGGAATCATTAACACAGGGTTTTCGTGCACAGCGTCTGTAAACGGCCGATATTGAATCAATTGAAATAACTGATTTTCAAACACCACATCGCCTGGAGTTGCCGCCATGTTTTGCCCGAGAGAAAAAGCATCGGGTCGAATGGTGTCAGGAAGTATCGCGCCAGCAAGGATATCCTGACGCCAATTATCGAGACCTTGCTCAAGATTGATTTGTCCTAACTCAATCGTTGTTCTGAATTTGGCGATTAATTCTTCACTAGCTTGCACCTGTCGAATCAGCCAAAGGATTTGCGGGCGATCAAAGCCCTCAACCTCAGGGAAAGATATCGTTAGCTCGTCAAAAAATTCGGTCCAAAATGAGTCATCGGATTCAGTATCGAGGAGCGCTTGAATTAGCTTAGGTAGCAAATCCTTTGCGAAAACGCGAAAACGGTCGGGGTCTTCAACCGATAGCGAATTCAAAAAAAGACCGAGTTCATTGATGCCAGTCGGGTCAAAGAAATTGAGTAACTGGCTCTCGGCATTGAGCCGAGAAAGCCATGCTTGCATCCATTCACTTTGTGACGGGTCTAAGCCCTGTAATCCTTGCAAACAAGGCCTCTCAAACTTTTTGCGCTCGCATCAAATTGTGGGTATGGTGCACAATAATAATCCACAAAACCAGGCATTCCCATGCGCACACTGAAAAAATATCCCAACCGCCGTCTCTATGATACGTCTCAGAGTTGTTACGTTACCATTGATAACGTCAGGGATTTGGTCCTCGGTCATGAACGCTTTCGAGTAGTTGATTCTAAATCAGGTGAAGATCTCACTCGCTCGATTTTACTGCAGATAATCATGGAGCAAGAAAACGATTCAGGCGAACATGTACTGACCAATGAAGTGCTACAACATCTGATTCGTTTTTACGGTTCAGGCCTGCAAACCAACATGGCCCATTTTCTCGAGCAATCGATCTCATTTTTCTTGAATCAACAGGAAGCAATGCAAGATCAGGTTCGATCCGTCATTGGCGCAAACTCACCAATCGGCGTTTTCCAGAAAATGGCTGAAGATAACATGAAACTGTGGGAATCAATGTCTCAAACGATGCTCGGTCGAGAGCCTTCAACCAAAGACGAATAATTTTTTTGATGCAATGCACAAAAACCTGTTGACCTTGCACTGCAATATGGTATCTTCTATCCAAATGTTGTGCGACGCACAAAACCATTAAAAAGGGAATAAATATGTATGCAAAAATGATCGAAGACATGCAGGCGAATATGAAGCAAGCGTTTGGCGTGAAATCATACGAAGTGGCGATGAAGCCGATGACTGACTTATTCGAAGTGAATAAGGCGACTGTTGAAGCATTGGCTGAACAGCAAACCGAGCTTGTTAAGGAACTCGTTGAAGGAGCTATGGAGCAAGCTAAAGCTCTATCATCTGAGAAAGATATGGCAGCTGTTGTTGAATCACAGAAGTCTTACCTTCAAGGTCTACAAGCCCGCCTAATCGACGCGGCTAAAGTGTCACAGGAAACCCTGGTAAAGAGTCGTGACGAAGCGACGGACATTGTGAAGGGCGCGATCGAGACAGCAACTAAGCACTAATAGTTTCGGATCTCGAGATAAAGAGGAACGTCTGTTCCTCTTTTTTTTTGCGTGAAACACACTATATTAGGGCGTTAACATAAGGATAGCCGCCATGACAGACTTCCGCGCGTTGCGCCTACACAAAACCGACTCAGCAGCTCCAGACATTACCATCGAAAAATTGACCACAGACGATCTGTCAACGGGCAATGTTGTGATTGTCAATGAATTCAGCTCTCTCAACTACAAGGACGCACTCGCTGTGACAGGACAGGGTAAAATCATTCGCGATTTTCCAATGATTCCAGGCATTGACGCTGCTGGTATTGTCCTTGAGTCAAGCGATCCAAATTTTCGAGAAGGCGAACATGTCATTCTCACAGGACATGGAGTCGGTGAGACACACACTGGAGGCATGTCGGAACAAGTCAGGGTCCCTGGGTCATACTTGGTCAAAACGCCGAAGGCGCTGGATAGTCGTCAAGCAATGCAATTTGGCACAGGTGGTCTGACTGGAATGCTTTGTGTCCTGGCCCTCCTTGATTCGGGCTTAAAACCCGCTGATGGCCCAATTGCCGTGTCTGGTGCTGGAGGGGGCGTTGGTGGCATCGCAACGACAGTACTATCGACTCTCGGATATGAAGTCCACGCAATCACAGGTCGAGAATCAGAGCACGCAAGATTGAAAGAGCTCGGCGCAGCCGAGATCCTAAATCGAACAGACTTCGCCCGTGATCCAAAGCCGCTTGAAAGTACTCGCTTTGCCGGCGCAATCGACACCGTTGGCGGCCAAGTGCTTGCGACTCTCATTCCACAAATCATGTACAACGGTGTGATCGTAGCTACCGGTAACGCTGGTGGATTCCAATTCTCAACGACAGTGTTCCCGTTTATTTTGAGGAATGTCCGCTTGCAAGGTGTTGATTCTGTTCATGCACCATCTGAAATCAGGGAGCGTGCCTGGCAATTACTGTCTGAAAACGTTACCACTGATCAGTTGGAGGCAAGCACACGCACAATCGGCTTAGAGCAGGTACTCGACACGGCGGAGCAGCTTATCAATAACGAAGTCTCTGGGCGCATCCTAATCGACGTGCGCGCCTAATATTCCGACTGCGAGGCCTAGCAACCATGCAGGCTATCAAACAGCGATAACTTTTATCGGTTTGTTAAAGGAATCTCAATCGAACGAGATATGCGATGGGTTACGAGTATAAACGACTCGTTGTCTCTGCTAACGAGATATCGCGTACGGTGACACCTTTTGCGTCGTGCGACCACCAGTCAACGCGAACCCGACCCCAACCAACTGTAATTTCCGGATGGTGGTCTGCTGCATCCGCCGCCTCGCCAACACGCGAGGCAAACGCCATTGCTTGAGTAAAATCATCAAATTGAAAGGTTCGAGTCAATACGTA
>CACAXU010000013.1 GCA_902536515.1 uncultured Litorivicinus sp.
ACGCGTTAGATGATGTGATTTCGATGAAAATTGGATCAGCCGCCTCGTTGGGAAATTTCCCTTCTGCAGTGTTGACCTCGCGGCGCAAGTCACCAAGACGACGTTCGAATACGCTAGTTGGAATGTCTTCGAACCGAACCAGAATCGATGCCAATCCTTCTCTTGAGTAGCTTGAGACAAAATCGAGATCGTCAACGCGTTGGATCGCTTCCTCGATGGGATCTGTGATTCGACTCTCGACATCTAATGCCGATGACCCAGGCCAAGCGACTGTAATCACGATCCAATTGAAGTTAATCGTCGGATCCTGCTGCCTTGGAAGAGACCAATAAGCCAATATTCCCATTGCCAAAACGAGAATAAAGGAAAGGTTTGTAAGAACTTTATTGCCGATCAATAATCGTGCAAATCCGATCATTTGCTGATCACCAGCGCATCGCCATCACGCGCCCTGAAACGTCCTTCTTTGATCAGAAGCAAAGTCGGCTCAAGATCGGAGACATCCACCGGCTGTCCGAGGGTGGCTGATAATCTTTCGATGAATTGTGCTTGATTGTCAACTGCTGCCATCACACCGTATCTTTGATCACGCTCCACTAAATAATCAGCGGGCAGAACTGTCGATTCAGAGCGCATCGACAGCACACCAGGAGAACCTGGAGCAACTGGGATTTCTGGCTCAAATCGTAACAGGCGCGTTCCTGTTCCTGTATCTACTGCATCGCTTTCAACGATGAGGCGCACGTCTATTATTTCTCGACCAGATTCAAACACTACATCTTGTGATTTGTTGATTGTGTAATCAAAAGGCACTCGTACATGAATATCAACGGCAACAGATACAATTTCGAGAATCGGAGCTCCAATCGACATCCTAGTACCACGAGAGGCAAGTTGTTTGATCACGATTGAATCAAAAGGTGCTTTTACTTCGCATTTGGATACCTGAAGCTCTGCTTCTTCTAATGCGACCCGTCTGGCATCGACTCCGATTCGTGCCTGTTGAAGCTCGGTTTCCCGAGTATCTTTTAATTCCTCACTGGCAATGTTTGTCTTTGCTAATTTCGCGATCCGCACCGACTGTCGCTCACTGAATTTTAACTGTACTTCCGCTCGTCTCAGCTCTTGAATCGCTAGATCACGACGTAAGCGGGTGTCGCGGCAATCCAGTCGAATAAGTGTCTTTCCACGAGAGACTCGATCACCTGGACGGGCATTAATCGCAGTAATTTCGGCGGATATTCCGGATGACAGAAGACTCGTTTCCAGAGGCTCCGCACTGGCTGGAAACTCAGTGGTCATCCGTTTTTGAAGCTCAGATACCGGTGCAACGGTAACAAATAAATCAGCAGCGACAGCGGTGTTCAGGAAGCACAGCGCAACGACTGCGAGCAATCTGGGCTGTTTCATCGAAGCGTCTCGGTACCGGTACTGCCACATATTATGGGGAACGACGGACTCGATTCCAACTCGCTCCATCGAATCGATAATCGAGGCGATCATGTAAACGCGAAGATCGACCCTGCCAGAATTCAATACGCGTCGCTCGGACAGCATACCCGCCCCAATACTGCGGTCGTGGTACCGCCTTTGGATACTCAGTCTCTAGATCACTCAATTTCGCTGTCAATACATCATGAGATTCAATGATTTGCGATTGTTGGCTTGCCCAGGCACCCAAGCGGGATCCTTTGGGACGCTCTTGGAAGTAGGCGTCATTTTCGTCGTCTGTCAGCTTTTCAACCGAACCTTCGACTCGCACCTGACGTTCAAGTTGGTCCCACCAGAATACCAACGCCGCTGAGGGTGACGCGAGGAGTTGCTCACCCTTATGACTCAAATAATTCGTGTAGAACTTAAAATCCCGCCCTTCATGTCCTTTCAGTAGCACGATACGTGCGTGCGGATTTCCCATGTCATCAACCGTGGCCAAAGTCATTGCGTTCGGCTCGAGCTGCGTTGTCTTTTTGGCGTCACTCAACCACGCTTCGAACAAGACAATTGGATCTTCTCCAGCGTCGTCTTCAAGTAATTGACCCACCTGATAATCTCTGCGCAGTTCTTTTAAATCACGACTCATCAAATAACTCCAATACCTGACTGATACGTTCAACACGACACACTTCAATACCGCTCACTGGTTGCTTGGGCGCATTCGGCGAGGGCACGATAGCTCTCTGAAATCCATGTTTTGCTGCCTCACGAATTCGCTCCTGACCGGATGCAACTGGCCGGACTTCCCCGGATAATCCGACTTCGCCGAAAATAACCCAGTCCTTCGGGATTGTTTTGCCACGAAAACTCGACACACAGGCTAACAGTAATCCGAGGTCAGCTCCCGTTTCTGTGACCTTGACACCACCTACCGCGTTGACGAATACATCTTGATCACCCAATTGGACATGGCCATGACGATGCAAAATGGCCAGCAACATTGCAAGGCGATGCCCGTCAAGACCGACAGCAACCCGCTTCGGGGAACCACCCAAAATACCGTCAACAAGCGCCTGGACTTCGACCAATAGAGGCCGAGTACCCTCCCACGTACAAATCACCGAAGAACCCGGGGCCACATTTTCTGGTCGACTTAAAAAGATTGCAGATGGATTTTTCACTTCGCGTAAACCGGTTTCAGTCATTGCAAAAACACCCAGCTCACCCATTGAGCCGAAGCGGTTTTTGTGAGCACGTAGCGTCCTAAATCGCCCACCACTGTCTCCCTCAAGCAGAAGCGACGCATCAATGATATGCTCGAGTACTTTCGGACCAGCCAATGCACCTTCTTTGGTAACGTGACCAACCAAGAGAACGATGACTCCTGTTGCTTTAGCAAGACGCGTTAACTGCGCCGCGGACTCTCGAACTTGACCGACACTACCGGGTGCACCAGAGAGCGATTCAACTTGCATGACTTGGACCGAATCAACGACGACTAGAGCCGGTTTGACCTGTTCGACCATTGACGCAATGGCTTCCACTCGAGTTTCAGATACGCATTCGAGATGCTCTCCACTCAACCCCAAACGTTGTGCGCGCAATGCAATCTGTTCTAATGATTCTTCCCCTGTGATATAGAGACATGGCTTTTGCGCTGCCAGTAGCGTCGTGACTTGTAGCAATAGTGTACTTTTTCCGGCGCCGGGAGCTCCACCCAATAGAATCACAGACCCTGGAACAAAACCTCCCCCAAGGACTCTGTCAAACTCAGAGTACCCCGAGCCAAGTCGAGAACACCGCTCTGGCTTAATGGCAGACAATTTTGAACGCTCAGGAATAGCTCCTGCATACCCACCGGGACGACCCTTGGCAGGCTCAGGCACCTGAACTGATTCAACGAGCGTATTCCATGCCTGACATCCGGGGCACTGGCCGGCCCATTGCGATGAGGTTACTCCGCATTCTTGGCATTGGTAGATGGATTTAACTTTGGCCACACTGGTCTCCTGTTCGGTACAGGATAGACCAGATTTCAGCCGACAGCGCGTTCTGAGCGACTGAGTGTCAAATGTTTAAACTTGCGCTGGGTTCGAACAGCCTGCTGGACACTCTCACCTAGTACCTCAAGTACGATTTGGCAGACCAACCGATTGGTAAAGCGCGCCATTGTTGCACTCGAAGAATCCAACACCAGGTCAATCGTTCGGTGGCACGCTCGTGCTAATGGAGAGCCTGTTGGTGCGATCGCGATTAAACGCGCACTCCGCTCATCGGCAAGCGTTGCTGACTGCACCATTGGCGCAGTCTCTCCGTTCGTACAGAGAAATAAGAAGAGATCATCTGGTGAAGCCGTATTTGCCGTTAATTCTTGGATCACAGCATCAGTATGAACAACAACGGCGATAGGGGCTCCGATAAAAAGCTCTTGAGCTCCCCGAGCCAACCCTGATGTAGGTCCTTGCCCATATATCAGAAATCGTCTGCAATCCAGGATCTCGTCAACAACTCCAAAGAGATCTTGTTCGGGTAATCGTGTTCGCGCACGGTTCACGCGAGACATGGCAGTCTCAAACATTTTATCGGCCAATTGTAAACTGGAGTCGTTATCGTCGAGACCACGAACCTGAAAGCTCGACGGATTCGCCAATGTCTGAGCCAACCTCAACTTAAAGTCAGGAAACCCGCGACAACCGAGTGAGCGGCAAAAACGATTCACGGTGGGTTCGGATACCCCCGCTGCCACAGCCAGACGAGCGATACTCAGATGCACGGAATGCTCGGGATCGGCGAGAACAGTCTCAGCGACGGCCCGCTCGGATTTACTGAGATTCGAAAGCGATGCGCGCACTTGGTCGATCATTGTGTCGCCCCTTTGTAATTCTTCACATATTATTGAGCACACATATAGTCAAACTCCGTTCGACTAAATAGGAGAATAAACAATGTTCAATCGTAGGACAATCCTATTCGGGATTTTCATGTATCTAAGTGCCCTGAACGCTTATGCAAACGGCTTAACAGATCTGAAAAATCAACCATTTAAGATAAAGGGTCCCGCGGTAGTGAACTTCTGGGCCACTTGGTGTGCACCCTGTATTAAAGAGCTACCTGATCTCGAGGTACTTGGCCAAAAACTAGGCTCTGAGGCAACTGTATATCTGGTTAATTTTGGAGAGAACACCAAAACGATTGAAACGTTCAAAGCCAAAAAACCTAAGCTTTTTGGGGAACATACCGTACTTCTGAAAGATGCCAAGATGTCTGGGCTCAAAGCCTATGGGCTTCGCGGCATTCCAACAACTGTTCTCATTAACGAATCGGGTGAAACGGTTGAAAGTATCCAAGGAATGAAAGATTGGGGTGACAATGAAATCGTTACCGCAATTAGGGCGAAGATCTTGCCGTAATAGCTCGCTCTAACTCATCAAAACTCGGGAATTGCGACAATACAATTGGCTCCATTCTCGGGTGATTGACGACGTAAAGTGGGACACCGACACGATCAAATGCATTTAAATATTCAGTGATTAACGGATCATAACGAGTCCAATCACCGGTCATTCGAATGATTCCATTGTCATTCAATAATTGATCAACCGCTTCGGTATTCAACAGTCGTTTTTCGGTGACTTTACACGTAATGCACCAGTCAGCTGTCATGTTAATAAAAACAGATTGCCCGGCATTGAGATGCGTCTGCAACGCTGCTGATGTATAAGGTTCATCTTCAACCTCGATCGTTGTTTGTTCGGAGGAAGCAGGCGTCACTTGTGATATACCTGGGATCGCTATCAAAGAAGTAGTCACGACCAAAATACCAAGTGCTCTCGAGATCCGCCCCGCTCCTTTGGTCAACCAAATACCAAACATGAACAGAAGTAATCCGCTGAGGATCCATATAAGGACATCAGAGGACGTCTGACGAACCAGGACCCACAATAACCAAATCGCAGTGGCCAAAATTGGGAAAGCCAAAAATTGCTTCAACCGAATCATCCAATGACCTGGACGTGGTAATCGATTCGCTAATTGTGGACGAATCGCAAATGCGAGCATTGGAAGAGCAAGACCAAGACCCAATGTCAAAAACACAATGAGGGTAATCCACCACGGTTGCGTCAATGTATAGCCCATGGCCACACCCATGAATGGGGCAGTACAAGGGGTTGCAACAACAACAGCCAATGCCCCAGTGAAGAACTCGGCACGACCGGAATGGCCTTCTGTCAGATGTTGTCCGACACCTGACAGTGCCATGCCAAACTCAACCCATCCATAAAGCCACAGACCTAAAATTACAAAGACATAAATCAAAAGACTAACAAACCAAGGTGTTTGTAATTGAAAACCCCAACCGACTTGTGCACCGCCGACTTTCAAGCCAACCATGATCGAAGCAAGCACCAACATTGTGGCCAAAATACCTACGGTATAGAGCAAAGCTCCTTGTTGAATGTCATGCCGTTCTTTTGTCGCTTTACCTGCAATTAATAATGCTTTGATCGAAAGCACTGGGAAAACACATGGCATTAAATTCAAAATCAAGCCACCAGCCAACGCCATGATCAACACAACACCTAGTGATAAATTCTGCTTATCGACCACGGGGACGGTGAGAGATCGATCCAATGGTAAGCGAATCCCACCTGATTCAACACCAATGACCCAGTGACCCGCAGCATAATCTGATGGATTTAATGCGCGGTCTAAAGTCACCAAAACACCACCCTCAAGTAGTTGGACACGCTCTATAAGCCCAAGAACCTCACCAGAACCTTCGGGCATCACGTCCTGAATGGCGACCTCAGTCAATCCAGAGATCCAAACTGATTGGGGACCGGCAAAGTTGATGCTGGCTGGGAAATCAGTAGGTACGGCAGCACGCGCTGCATCAATTTGTTGCGCAAACTCAGAACGACGTATGTCCAACTGGGACGAGACAACGGGTAAGGAAATACTGACCTCTTGACTCTCAGGAATGCAAATATCACGACACACCAACCAGCGCGCTTCTCCGCTGAGAGACCATTGGACTGATGCTGTTAGAGGGACTGTAATCTGAAATGGATGAAGCACTGCGTCGGTGTATCCATAAGTCAGCAGACTCACGTCATTACCAAAGGGCTTTGTTTTCGCAACAGGAAATTGAAGCTCAGGCTCATACGGTTGTTGGCCATCACTCAATTCAATCGATGGCGGAAGACCAGTAGAACCGGCGTTCTTCCAATAGGTATTCCAGCCCTCTGTAATTTCGAGCGATAGTCCGAACCAGATGGTGTCTCCAGGGATAACCGACTCAACCGGCGTGATCAACCGTGCAGTGACCTGATTGGCCTGAGTGAATCCAGGCAGAGCGACAAATAAAGAAAGAATGCAGACTTTCAAAATCCATTTCATCTGGCGAGGTTAGCGGATTGACTTCGGTAAAAAACTGTATTTTTATACAGTAATGAAAACAAATCTTTTACGTCCATTATTTGACGCCGGAAAGCTATGGCAAGGGAATACAGAAACCACTATCGAAGTCACCGATACCGGATTTCCAGAGCTCAACGCTCAACTCTGTAGCCAAGGCTGGCCTGCACATATGCTCATTGAATTTCTCACGGATGATTGTTTCTCAGCACCGATTCAATGTGCTTTAGCAACATGGCGATCACATCAAGATGCGCGCTGGATTGCTTTCGTCAATCCGCCTTTAACACCGTGCACTGAACGGCTAATGCAAGAAGGAATCGACACCGAGAAAGTCGACATCATTCATGTCGCTAACGATCAGCTTGCTTGGTGCTTAGAACAAATCACACTGGCAGAATCCACACGCAGTGTGATTGCGTGGGAAACTGAAACACTGACCTCAACACAACTTCGGCGACTACAACTCGCCTGCCAACGAGGACACACGCAACTATTTCTCATCCGACAGCCCGCACACCGACATCAAGCCTCGCCTGCACCTGTCCGCGCAAGGATAGCTTCATCAGTTGCTGGTTTTGAAGTCACAATATTTAAGCAACCAGGGACAAATGCCAGGCCACCTGTTGTCATTCCCTCTGAGCTCTCTTGGGTTCGCAAGCCAAATCCAGCTCAGCGCGTCACTTGTGTCAAACATGACTCATCAGGACTTCACTGATGGTGATTTATGCATATCTTAAATTTCCAAATCTACTTTTGGACGCGCAAGGAGTCTCTCATCACAATGAATGTGTCGCCATCCATCAACAAGGTCACATCATGCAATGCTCTGAACTTGCATTAGTAGCGGGCGTTATTCCCGGCATGACACTGAGTATGGCGATGACCCTCTGCCCAAAGTTACTCACCAAAGCGTATCAAGCAGACGCAGAACGTCGTTTATTGCATCGATTGGCCCTTTGGGCATATCAATACTCACACCAAGTCGCGATCTGGAATAAGGGTCTCTGTATTGAGGTTTCAAAGAGTAAATCTCTATTCGGCGACCTGACAGAGCTGACACAAACTCTGAAAAATGCAGCCGCATCGCGAAGTTTCCAAATTCAACTTGCCTTTGGGTATACCCCTGAAATGGCAGCTCTCTTCATACAAGAGGGATTACGACCGAAAGAAAATGCATTTCACAAAACACTGAGTCGTATTGCGATTGATGCTGCGACGATTCCACGCGAACAGATCAAACGACTTAAAAATATGGGCTTTCGAACGATTGGCGATTACTTCAGTGCACCATCTCGAGCTCGGCAAGCACGTATTCGTCAAGACACATTCTTGTATTTCGATGCAATCGCCGGAAGACACCAAACACCACTATCATGGTTTTCACCACCACCTGTCTTTGATCAATCCATTGAATTTTTACGTGGGCTTGAATCAATCAACATGCTGAAATTTCCGATCAATCGTTTGACTCAAGATGCAGCTCATTGGTTAAAACAACGTCTATGTGCAACCGATCAACTACGATGGGAAATCACTCTTGAAAACCGCAACAGCCACCATTTAAAAATCTCACTCAACCATCCTGTGAATTCAGTCGCGGGAATTGCAGAACCTTCTTGGCTACAACTTGAGAAATTCTTTCCCGAATCACCAATGACAAGTATTCGTCTAATCATTCAGCAAGTGCATCAAGCAAGCCCGCAAAAACGTGATCTATTTATTCAAATTCATGATACGGATCGATCGCAGTTGCTCGATCGGCTCACTGCTCGTCTTGGTAAAGAGTGCATCAAGACACCCCGTCGACTTCAAGATCCACGACCTGAGTACGCCAATCAGCTCGACAATAACAATGACAACACATACCCTCTTCCCAACCTACCTCCTCGACCAATCTGGTTACTCGATCCACCTGAGTCGCTTGGGTCGTCACCAGAAAAAGCAGGACATACGTTACTTCAAGGTCCAGAACGCATTGAGTCTGGCTGGTGGGATTTCGAACCTGCTTGTCGACGCTATTGGGTCTGTCTATTTCAACACACGCGAATCAGTTGGATCTTTCAGGATCAGCACTCAAAAAGTTGGTGGCTTGCAGGTTGGTTCACTTAAGTCTTATCACAACCTGCTAAACTCTTGGTCTGGTTTTTAAGGATCATTGCGTGGATCTCAATCGATTCAATCCGCGACAGCGCGAAGCGATTACTCATGTTGGCTCACCACTTCTCGTACTTGCAGGCGCAGGCAGCGGAAAGACTAGCGTCATTACACATAAGATCGCATGGCTCATCCAAGAAGCTGGAATACCAGCGAGACACATCACTGCTGTCACTTTCACAAATAAAGCGTCACGAGAGATGCGTGAGCGTATCAGTCATATTGCGCCCAGGAATCAAATTCGTGGGCTCACAGTCTCAACATTCCATACATTTGGGCTGAATTTGCTCAGCCGAGAGATTGGACACACTGGACTCAAATCCGGCTTTTCAATCCTCGACGCTGAGGATGCTAAATCTATTCTTGCTGATTTACTGAAACGTGAGTCGGTCGAAGATCGCGATCTTGTTTCCACCGTTCAGCATACGATTTCTCATTGGAAAAATGATGGGCTATCACCCGAGAAAACCCGTGCCCAGGCGAGTGACTCACAGTCTGGGTTAGCTGCCAATGCATATGTTGAATACGACCGGTATTTAAAGGCATGTAACGCTGTCGACTTCGATGATTTAATTTTAAGACCGATCGAACTATTCCGCGCTAAGCCAGATCTTCTGGCCAAATGGCAATCTAGAATCCGTTATTTTTTAGTCGACGAATATCAGGATACTAATGGTATCCAATACGAACTGGTCAAGCTCCTGACCCAAACGTCTGGCGCACTCACTATTGTCGGCGACGACGATCAATCAATTTATGCATGGCGTGGAGCTCGTCCTGAAAACCTCAACGAACTGAGTGTTGACTTTCCAACACTTAAAATGCTTAAACTCGAACAAAATTATCGATCGACCCGGGTCATTCTAGAAACGGCGAATACCCTCATTGCAAACAACCCGCACATTTTTGAAAAAACGCTCTGGAGCGACAAGGGGTTTGGTGATCGTATCGAAATCCTTCCGACAAAGACGGACGAAGATGAGGCCGAAAGAATTGCTTCGATGATTTTGCAGCGTCGTCTGAATCAAAACAAACAATTTTCTGACTTCGCGGTACTCTATCGAAGTAATCATCAAGCGCGTATCCTCGAATTTAAATTACAGCACTTTAAGATCCCCTATAAATTAAGTGGTGGGACGAGCTTTTTCGTGCGTTCAGAAATTCGAGATCTGATGTCGTATCTCCGCATTCTCATAAATCCAGACGATGATAATGCGCTATTACGAATCATCAATGTGCCACGCCGTCGGATCGGTCCAACAACACTTGAGGTCCTTGGCCGATATGCCCACGAACGACGGCAGCCGTTGTATTCGTGTATCCCTGAAGTAGGGCTCACGTCTCAGTTAGACCCAGAGGCTGCGAGACGTCTTACGCAATTCCGTACGCTGATTGAAACAGCTCGACGCGATCTCCTAGTCGGTCAAGGAATGAAGGCAATCGACGAGCTGTTGGAAAGTATCAATTATCGGGCGTGGTTGTCTGATCAAAGTTCTTCAGAGCCAATGGCCGAGCGCCGTTGGGGAAATGTCGTACAACTTCTCGAAGCACTGAGGAAAGATCTTAAAGGCGATCCCGATGAGATGGATGATAAGGATGCAGTCGATTCAGACGATACCGCCATTGAAGTAGCCATTCGAAAGCTCGTACTTCGCGACATTCTCGAACGTGAAGAGGAAGAAGATGACAGTGATCGAGTACAGCTCGCGACTCTTCACGCAGCAAAAGGCTTAGAATTCCCCGAAGTATTCCTCATGGGCGTCGAGGAGGACCTTCTCCCACATAAAAACTCGATCGAAGCTGACACCATCGAAGAAGAACGACGCCTGATGTATGTTGGTGTCACTCGGGCGAAACAAGTCCTGACCGTGACCTATGCAAAGCGGAGGAAACAGTTTGGTGGGTTCATTGAGACAACACCGAGCCGATTTTTGGATGAGTTGCCTGACGAACATGTTCATTGGCATGGTAAAGACGAAGCAGAGCCTGAAATAGCAAGACAAAAAGGTCAGGACACGCTAAGCGCGCTACATGCGATGTTAAAAGGCAAATCTTTATGAATCTTTATCGGCCCATCGTGGTGGGATTGAGTGGTCAGGCGCTTTCTGCCTCAGAAGTCTCGTGGCTCCATGAGTTACGTCCCTATGGCGTCATCCTATTTTCCCGAAATATTGAAAATCAAACACAGTTAAAAGCACTGTGCGCATCAATTCGAGAGATCTTGGGCAAAGACGTCATGATCATCATTGACCAAGAGGGAGGACGAGTTCAACGTCTCAAGAATCCAAATTGGCCAGCTCTTCCTTCCGCACTCGATATTGGAAAATACTGGCGTAGACATCAGTTTGCCGGACTCGAAGCTGCCAATAGTCTTGGTCAAGTCATTGGCTCGCAACTTGCTGAAGTCGGTATTACGCATGCTGCAGCACCTGTCCTCGATTTGCATATCATCGGTGCCGATCCAGTGATCGGTGACCGCTCTTTCGGAACCACTCCAGCCGAAGTCATACCGCTAGCAACAGCCTTTATTGATGGGTTAAGTCGATGCAGTGTCGGCGCGATCGTGAAGCATATTCCCGGAATGGGCCGTGTTCAATCAGATAGCCACGACGAATTACCGGTGATTCCGACGTCCATCAATGAACTTTCTCAGTCTGACTGGATCCCCTTTCAAGTAATATCAGGGACGCGCTGGGCGATGACTGCTCATGTCGTGATCCCTGAGTGGGACACCCTACCGATCACGACATCCACGAAAGCCATGCAGCATATCCGCGAGACTTTTGGTGATTGGTTAATTATCTCAGACTGTCTGACGATGGGCGCAATAACTGGAACGATCACCGAGCGAGTTCAAAACACGCTCAATGCAGGCGTCGACCTTGCACTCTTTTCAAATGGCTCGGACGAGGAGCGAAGAACTGCTGTCGAATCTTCCGGAAAGCCACGGATTAGCCGCGATAACTCAATTCCGCTAAGCCCTCTGTCCAACTCTGACATCCAGCGGCTATTAATGAAATTGAATAGGGTGGCTAGAATTCACGATGAAATCGATCCAACGTGGGATCAATCATCATACGAGGGCTAGAGACCATCAACCATATATGCGACAGCGTCCGCGATTTCCTGATCTGAACAATCAGTACACAACCCGCGGGCAGGCATTGCTTTGTATCCATCGATTGCGTGTTTGACGAGGATCTCCATTCCCTGATCTATTCTTGCCGCCCAAGCACCCGCATCTCCAGTCTTCGGAGCGCCTGCAGCACCGCTCGTGTGGCAAGCTGCACAAGCGCTGGTATATACCTGATCACCAGTTCGCGCCGCAGTTGCTACTGGACCCTTACCCAAGTTGTCGGAGCATGGATCGCCCATGACACAGACAGACGCTGGATGCTTCAGACGCTCTAGAACTACATCTGCGTTTTCGCTCGCAGCAAATGCCGACAACGCGATTAGGGAAGTGATCGCGGTGATTACCGTTTTCATTGATAGCCTCATGCCAATTGATCTTCTATATGCACAATATTATAAAGAGTTGAGGTTGAGAGTGCCAAGAGTATTTTACAGGGGCTACCATCTGCTGTGGACTCCTCAAATTACGTGTATCCTCCTGCCCTGAACGTTCCTGGCTCAACTGGATTGAGCATAGGCCTCCCGAGGCAAGGGTCAAAGGTTCGAATCCTCTCAAAACTCTACCTCTGTCTACCTCCATAGAGCTCCCTTCACACTGGGCTCTCCGAGATTTTAAATAAAATTCCGAGCAGTCTGGTACGTCAGCCAAAACAACCCTTTTCTCTCTTCGAACTACCGTTCGACTACCGGCGACCGAAATATGGCGTCAGCTCGTGAGCGAAATGGCAAATATCAGGCCCAGTTCAGGTACAAAGAATATTACAGAGCGAAACCATTTGATCGCACTGCTGAGGCACGAGAATGGACACAACAAGAACACTAGCGGCTAACCGAAGAGTTCAACTTCACGGGAAAAGTGAAACTCATGAATACGGCCAAAATCCTTACTCGCTGCCTCAGAGAAATCACACCAAAAAACGAGGAGCTCATTCAGAAACAACGGGTCTCAAAAAGTTAATGAAAGAATGTGAGTAAAGATATTGCTCAACATTCTCTGCATAACCCACACATCGTGTCCTACCGCGAAATACGGCTGGGTGAAGTAACCCCAGCAACATTATAAGCGACAGTTCAATACAATGAAGAGTGCTTGTCGAACAACTGCAGACGAATCGAACTGGCGGACACCTCTGAGGCTTCTGAGGAAACTTCGATATCCGCAACAGAAGCCCAAGTTACTGACTAGGGTATCGCCCGGAAAAGAAGCCGAACTAATTCGAGTAGCGGAACAAACTACGACACCTCGACTAGCTAATATACTCCAAATCGCACTCGCTACAGTAATGCGTCACGGCGAAATACTCAGCATCTAACCGAAGCATATTGACGAAGAACATTGACTACCGAAACCTCACTAACACCTTTTCACCCTCCCCCTGCAACTCAGGAACCTGTGATCCACCACTCTGTTGCACTACATTCTCCCTTACATAGGTATGTAACTCATGGGCCGTAATCTGGTTATCACTGTTGGAATCAGCCCCACCTTCCATCCCCTTCATTAGGAAGTAGGAAAAGAGACCGTGTTGAACTTCTTTAAGGGGTTTGGCGGTTTGGTCGCCTGCGGCCGCTGTAAAAACAGTAAAGCCCTCCGGCACCATTTGTTCTGTTACCATAATGCCCAAAGGACGAGCCGCAATTAATCGGTCTGCACCACCGCGGGTGTCGCCGGAATAGCATGTATCCAAGAAGACCGTGACAGACCGCGGTTTAGCTATCGAAACCTCTGCAAAGAGTTCATCCCGAGAGATTGCTGTCCGAGCCAAAAGGCGCGGTGAGCCATCATATGGAATTAAATACGCCTGGTCACCATCATCCGAAGCCAACCCGTGTCCAGCGAAGAAAATATATACATCTGATTTATCCTTACGAACGGATCGATTCAATCGATCTCGGACGGACAGTAACATCCGTTTAATGTCAGCCTCTTTATCACTCAAAAAAATGATTCGGTCATCACTAAGACCTAGTTTGAACTTTGCATAATCGGTGAACACTGCTGCGTCCCTCTCCGCAAAATCCGCTTTCGCGACATTCTCGTACTCTGAAATTCCAACTATCAACGCAATCGCATCAGGGTTTGGCTCGACAAGTGAAGTTAACGGATCAAGATTTTCAAAATCGATCTCCGATTGAGCAATAGCCGCACGCTCGATGAATATTTCAGATCGAGATTGAAGCCCAGAAAAGTCAGTTGCAATGATGGTAACGTTAGTTCCATCATCAGGCACATAAACTGTCGCTGAAAACCGACCATCATCGTTAATTCTGATGACCTTTCCCTGCAATCTTACTTCGGCGACACCAACATTATCTTTAACCCATCCCTTTATTGAACCCTGTCCTCCACGTGACGAAACATTAGAGATCTCCAATAGCGGCGGTATTTCGTCTATATCTATTTTCGTTTTTAGTGCTTGGCTTTCAGTTTTGAGGCGATCCAGCTGAGCCCTCAGGCGATCCAATTCTTGGGTCAAATCTTTAGTTGCTTCAGGGTATGAATTTGATTTTATCTCAGCTGCTTTATGCTCCTTAACGATACTAGTCTGGACGCTTTCTTTCTGATCACCAGGTTGTGCCTCTGTTCGCTCAGCCGTCTTTGGAACAGCTAGTCTCAATTCCGTTCCCTTAAGAATCGCGATCTTTTCTTCTTCAGAGATCGCGTTTACTGTCATTCTACAGCCTAAGAGTTGATCTGGAATTGACGCCACCCATGATTGCTGGTCGTTAGATTTGATTAATGTCAGCGTTCTGGTTGAGTCAGCGAAGTTGGACTGAAAAGTGTAAAACTATAGCTGATCAAACCAGCCCTTTTTATCGTAAATATTCAAATTTTCTAAATTAAGAATTATGCGATCGCGTGTCACCGCGAATTCCTGGAAATATTTAGTAACAAGATACTTACAACTCATACTCGGGTTGTTCGAAACCCAGTTTTGCGATACCGAATGACTGAGACAGCTCCATCCTAGCGTAATCAAGAAAGGAAGGCCTTTCCTCAGATTCATTCAGCGGAGCCTCCTTCATGAGTTATTGACCAACCCGCTCCATTATATTCAGACTCTAGTATCGTGCCTCCCGAATCAATGATATTTTGAATAGCTTGGTTAAAAGATGCTTCCATCGCTGACTCGATCGATTGTTCGAGAGATTCAGAAACGGAGTCCTCAATCGATTGTTCTAAAGATTCAGAAACGGAGTCTTCAATGGAGCTGTCGAGTTGTCTTTCCACTTCCGATTCAATAGAACCAGAAACCACTTGGTCAAGCTCGTTCAAATCAAGCTCTACTTCTAATCGGTCAATTTCACGAAGCAAACTTAACAGCATTTTGTCATCGGATGAAAATCGCTCAATCGATTCGATGTAAGAAATGTCATCAGGAGACACTTGAGCTGCAAATTTGGTAGCTTGGTCTTCTGTGATATTCAAATAATTTGTTATAAAACTTGGTGTCGCAGAGCTTACGATAAATCGCATTAGACTCGATTTACTATTAAATCCATTGACCTTAGTGAGCTTCTCTATGTAGTTATCACCTTTTCGTATTCCGTGGAGACTCAGTAGCGGTGTGCCTGGTAGAAAGTACCCGTTGCCAAAATAGCCTATTGTTGAGCTAGCCGCTGACGGCAAAAGTGACCTACTAACGGGCCAATTTATTTTTTTGTTAAATCGTTCAATAAATCTTTGAGACGCTTTTTGACGCACTACCGTGCCATCACTTTGCACGACTGAGCCATCAGATCTAAAAGTCAGAGACCAAGATGGCACTGAAAAGATTAAAAGAGCCAAACTCACAATCAAACGTTGACCAAACATATCTTTCCCATTTTTAAAGCAACAGAAATAAGGCAATTTAAAACACGCTCTCCTTAGATTACTGCAAAAAAATTGACAATGCTGCCCTTACAATGTTTGACCATCTTGTTCGCAAACATTATACCTTCAGCCTATCTAGTTCCATCCCCTCCTTCCCAACCTATAGGGTCTACCGTGGCCAAAATCCAAAATCCAAAAAAAATAAAATCACGAGCGGGGTCGCCATTGTGGTGGGGAAGGGGAGTAGTTATTTTGGATTCCATAAACACGGTTCGCGCTGTACTTAGGGGCAACACAATGGAAGGACTGTCGTAGCATTACTAAGCTAGTTAGCAGCCACTTTCTCTGTGACTCCCGTTTGATTACCGCTTACGTTGAACAGCCAATCACATACATGATCTGACGTAACACTAAGATCGACTTGAAAAAAGGGTTTACCGGCTGAAACACTTGTGTCAGCAAAAGTATCAACGTACGGAAGCGCCTGCTTGTCTTGACTTTATACGCTTTTAAATCATCTACAAATCTATTCTTTTGCAAATGTGAGCTGTTGCTTCAAATACTTTAAGGACTGTTTAGACTTCTCCCGTACTCGATCAATGGGTGGCTTGGTTTGAAACATCAATGACACACACTAAACACTAAAAATAATTATCAACAACAGTACTGACCAACCAACAGAGTAGCCAATAAGGAGCTTTTTCCTCGCCGACCTAGCATTCTTAGTGAAACTATTCTCATTCATTACTATTCCCTTGAAGACGTTAACTAATTTCCGACCGATCTTAAATTAATGTCGCAATCACTAATTACGATATTCAAATTATTGCTGAATAATTACCAACAATTGGAATTTTCTCGACCAGTCAGTCCCGCACGCGTCTTCAGGTGGTTGATGGTATCAACTCATATTGCCTTCGATGTACACGATGATAACGCTTTGAAGTATAACCACTCGTCATAGGCCTACGTTTTGTGTTGTCCAAGATCTATCAACATTTGCTGACGTCAAAATCCACTTAGTCAATACTTTCTTCTCCAATTCAAAAACGATACAACAATCCTTTGCGATGCTAGTTAGTAGCATCGCGCCAAAAAGCAATGCATTTGTATAGTAAGAACGGTATCTACAGCGCCATTTTCTCCGTTATTGTCTAAAAGTTGCTCCGAAAATTAAAATTTTTCTTCCGTCTAATCTTGAAAAAATCACTAGTCATCTTCAATTTGCAACTCAATTTCGTCATGCCGAATCGACAAAAAATAACCCACAAGCTATTTTTTACATCTTAGGTAGACGTCATCCAAATAAGCCGGCTAGGTAGCATCTTCGAAGCTTTCTGCCATCAGAAAAAGGATTTTTTTTCAAATTAATTTAAACTATTTATAGTCATTTCTTATTAGGCCAACGGTGAACGTCATGAATAACAGTCATATCAGAAAATATTTTTTTTCTTTTCTTGGGGTATTGATCCTAGTTGTCACTATAGTTTGCGTTATCAGAGTTGCAAATATTTACCTGGATCCATCCGCAAATCATCCTTCTTTACACATGCCAAAGGCCTTGAGAGGGTCACTATGACAAACGATCCTAAGGTCGATATCCTTCTGGTGATATGCGTTGGATTGACTGTCGTATGGTTATTTGTCAACACATTGTTTGGCCCTTTTCTTTAAAGACTACGACTGCGGAGAAAAGCTTATTACGTTGATCATGGATTTTATGAAAACACAATTTTCCAACTATCTAAACGCTTTGGACACATTATCTAAACTGATTTCTTCTGGACTTAGAATCGACGGTAGTAATCACTCTTTTGTGAACATGTGCAGCTCCTACCAATACTTTGACGACTGACTAGACACCCCGAAGGCTCAATTGGTGGGTGGCCTGTTTTGACACATTAATGACACTGTAAAGCTAAGAAAGTCCAGCCAAGTCTGGTAAGCTCTGTCTGGCAATATTACCGAAGCGTGAAATTTTCTGCTTCTTTAAAAGCGCCCGTAGCTCAGCTGGATAGAGCGTTGCCCTCCGGAGGCAAAGGTCAGAGGTTCGAATCCTCTCGGGCGCGCCATTCAAATCCTGGGCCGTATCTGAATGGAGTAACACACCTGGAAGATCCCAATAGTCAACACGAATAAATATCATTCGAATCGAAACCTCTCCAAGCGATGGTTACTAAGACAAGCAACGGACTTGCATAGAAATTTGCCCATGGACCGACAGTTCGATATGACCATCTGGTTGCTCTCTGAGCGACTAGTAACTGTTCGAATCAGCTCATGTAATTTCTTCAATCTGAATCCGTGATTTCCAAAATATTTGATCGATCCAAATCTTTCGATGATCCAACCCCAAGACCAAAGCAACTGATTTT
Source organism: uncultured Litorivicinus sp. (assembly GCA_902536515.1). GTDB lineage: Bacteria > Pseudomonadota > Gammaproteobacteria > Pseudomonadales > Litorivicinaceae > HIMB30. The sequence continues at coordinate 18,337 of CACAXU010000013.1, forward strand.
CAACTCATTCATAAATTGTCTCAAAGTCGTGAGCACTGCCTCAGTCGATTCAGTTGCCGGGCGCAATAGCTTACCTGCGATACCCACTGCGCTCGCGCCTAAGCACATCGACTTCGCTACATCCAAACCATTCCGGACACCCCCGGATGCCCAGCAAGTGGTTTCAGGGAGCACACTCTTGATCATGCTCAAACTCTCGATCGTGGTGTATCCCCAGCCATCGAATACGCGATCTGAAGATAAGGTTTCATAAATTGCCGGATTCAACGCGATTTCAATATCGGCAAATCGTGTACCACCCGTGCCAGCGACATCAAGGACGTCAACCCCACTTGCTACCAACGCTTTCGCCGATTGAACGTCTAGCCCAAATCCCACCTCTTTAACCACCACGGGAACAGGTGACCAAGCGCATACCTGCGCGATATCGTCAATAATATTTCTCCAGTCTGTGTCACCATTTGGCTGAAATACTTCCTGCATCGGATTTAAATGAAGAATAAGAGCATCGGCTTCAATCGAATCGAGAATCCGACCTAAATCTTGAATGGCATCGAGTTGAGGCAAATTAACGGCACCAAAATTGGCGAATAAAGGACGTTCGCCGATTGCACCGCGAACCGACCAAGTCAGACCTGAAACATTCCTCTCTTGGATACTGATCCGCTGAGATCCAACACCCATCGCAATTCCCAGCTCGTTGCATGCTTCAGCAAGATGTCGATTGATGCGTTCAGATTCTGAAGGCCCTCCAGTCATCGAGCTCACAAAAAACGGTGCTGTTGCCGACTTACCAAAGAAGTCAGTCTCTAAATTAATCGCTTTCAAACTGACATTTGGTAACGCACGATGTTTGAGCCGAATACGGTCGAAACAACTTCGTAAGGACTGTTGTTCCAATGCCACTTCGATATGTCCACGCTTTCGATCGAGATTATTCACAGCGTTGCTTCGCGGCCCATTCGAGTAGACACATATGAGGTACAGTCAAAGCGGCCAATCCAATAAATATCACCTGGTATAAGACCATATCAATTGATTCATGATATCTTTCAAGATGAGAGCCCGACACTGCAGCCACGCCTAAGGTCAGAATCGTCAACAACAACATCACGATATACGCGATGAACCGCGTTTCTTTCTTCATCGTCCTGAATTCAGCTATCAAGTGGCGTGGACTGTGGAACCCACAAAAATATATAACAAAATACCATAAGGGCTCCAACGCAAAGGCGACCAAGGCTAACGCGAAAAGCTCAGCCAACCGGAGTATTGAGAGCTTTTTACGGTCAGCAAGTAACATGAATCCACCGATCAAACCGAGGGTCTGCATTAGAACTGTTGGTAGTGGAGCCGACTTTTCAAAAACAAGAAACGCAAAGATTTGTTCAACTTGCTCGGGGAATGTCCATACCGGCAAGCCAAGCACAAACGCGCCGTAGCCAAAACCACCAAACGAAATTTTGTACTTCCAATCGCGACCAAAATGAAGGCTCGAAATCAATAAAAATAAAACAAGAGCCAGACTGGGTAGTAGTAACCAAAAGCCAATCACAAGACCAACGATAGCGCTATAAATCGTGAGAAACCAAACGCTGGAAGGAAGGTCACGGATTAATCCATACCTTGTCGCGACCATGGGATCGAGTGCCCCATGGGGTAGCCCGACCAACGAGATCAGACAAGACGCTAACACTAAGCTCAGATCCATCGATATCTCCCCAAAAGAGCGCAAGTAAATGGCTTGGCAGGAGCAGCTCGCAACATATGAATCAGGTCGACAGGAGAGCGTAGCATCATGAACGCCGCAAAACGGTCCGGGCGCATCCGTTTTGCGATCTGCATCACGAGCTGAGGAATAATGTCCGGCCGGTGCTCAATGAGGTTCAAGAACAGGCTATCAGCCCAGGTAGTGAAAACCGACCCCTTAAACGGTCGGGCAACATCATTGGTCACCAATTGGTTGGCCATCTGCTGACAAGCGTAGCGAATGGTTCGATAACCGTAGCCAGTCGCATCGCGAGTCATACCGCCTCGGGCACCGATGGGCATCCCCAAATGATTCGCTTCCTGTTTAAACCCCATCGGAATATGAGCGGCCTCGGTTCGGACCACCCGATATGGAAGGTAAGGAAACCTTTGCTGTAGATAGCTGATGTTCAAACCATCTAATGCCGAAAAATCGGCTGGTCTCGACGTGAACTCGGTATGCTCCACCAACAATTGGTTCGCACCTAACGGAACTAGATAAACAAACTGAAGCCCTGAATCAGTCGCTCGCATGCAGTCCATCAACCCAACTTCTGAGATCCCATGTGGCTGTTCAAAAATGACCTCAGTCCCTGCAAAACTTTGCGTTAATTGAAACGTGTCAACCGAACATGGGCGACTATCAAAGCAATGAGTTGCCTTTGGTCTCGTGTAGATCAACTCATCCACAAGGTCAATTTGAGGATGATGATCGATTGCATTTAGAGCAGATTCCAGAACATGATTTCCTGACCGGGTCCCATATTCAAAACGGTTCCCGTAATGCGACACTTGATCATCATCGCTACTAAGTGTCCAGCAACTATTCGAATACTCCGGTCTAAGAAATGAGCGCTCGCTATCTGCATACCAAAAACTATAAGTTTTTGCTGCCAAGGATCGCGAATTCGGCTCAGAAATCACGACTTGACCGGGCAATTTTTTATATTCAGCAAGCGAAGCGGCGAGCGATAAACCGCTTAGACCGCCGCCGATAATATGAACCCAGGAATCCATCGCATCAAGCCCAGTGGACCCCAGGTCGATGATTTAACCCTCGATGCAACTCGGCGTCATGAAAACCCTGATATTGATGCGCTTTTTTAGAAAAGAGGAAGGTTACAACGCATCGCAAAGCGATCAAGCATTTTTGCGTTTTGGTGGTGAAGGCGCGACCAGCCCAAATATCAAAGCGACGGTCTGCGATGACCAAACCGATTTCGCGGTAGGTAAGTGCTGCCACGTAAATCGCCAATCGCGCTTGCGTCGGAAGGAAACAGAGACCAGAAATACCAGACTCATAACGAATCTCTGCTTCACTTAGTAGGTATCCAACCACTTGCCTGACACTTTCAATTGTCGAGACATCAGGTGACACAATCTTTTCTGCCGTAATCGACTCAAAAAGATCGCCAGGTAGATAGACCCGACCATTCAGAGCGTCTTCATAAACATCACGGCAAATGTTGGTTAACTGCATGGCAACACCTAGATCAACCGCATGATGTCTAGCAACTGGATCTTTCACACCAAATAGATCGCACATCAACAGTCCGACTGTACCCGCAACCTGATAACAATATCGTAGGAGTTCTGCTTCGCTCTGAATCGCAACTTTTTGGGTATCAAGCAAAACGCCGTCGGTCAATTCAATCAAAGCATCAAGGCCAATCGATGGCTGAATTGTGAGTGCTTTTGCAACAATGGGGTGCGCGTAATCTCGATCGACCAGCGCCTGACGCAAGATCAATAATTGAGTACGCGCCTGGGTCGCATCACTCGCCGTGTCTGCCAGATCATCAATCTCACGACAAATCCCATACAGTTCTGCTGCCGACTGCATCTGAGCCGCCGACAGAAAATGACTCGCAAAGTGAAAAGTGGTTCCGTATTTTTTTAATTGTTGTTTGCTCATACGACTCCCTAGACGAAGGCACTCTTCACCATCGTTTCTTTAACCAGTCGTTCGACAACTTTTGCCGACGAAATTACTCCTGGCATCCCGGCACCGGGGTGTGTCCCCGCGCCTGTGAGATAGAGATTGTCGAACCCTTCGGCCTTGTTATGAAAACGAAACCAAGCCGATTGTGTAAACAAGGGTGCGATTGAAAATCCGGCTCCTTGGTACGATAAGTAATCGTCAGCAAAGTGGTCCGGGGTCATGGAGAATGGAGCCTGTATATGCTTTTTCAAATCAGGCAATATTGTTTGATCCAGCGCCTCAATGATGCGATACCGAAGCTTTGGTTCCTCGACGGCCCAATTAATACAACCACCCTGGTGTGGGACAGGGGCAAGGACATAGAAACTATCGTGACCGGTTGGAGCGAACGACGGATCGGTCGCCGTTGGGCGATGTAAATACAACGAAAAATCGTCAGCGAGCACCTGACGATGAAAAATATCATCAAGTAAATCTTTATATCGTTGTCCCATCCAGATGGTATGGTGAGCCACGTCGCGGTATTGTTTATCCGCACCGAAAAATAAGACGTACAAGCCCATTGAGAGTTTGCTGTAATCTCTCTTAAGACGGGTTGTGAATGGGATTTTGTTTTCCGGTAGTAACTCACGATACAGATACATTGGGTCACCGTTAAAAACGACACAGTCTGCGGTAACAACTTCACCTGACTCCAGCTTCACCCCAAAAACTTTATTTTGGGACGTCAATATTTCAGACACCGTTGTTCCGGTTTGGAAGGTGATTCCATGCCGAAGCATTAACTGCTTCAATTGATCAACAAGTGCGCCGGTACCGCCCATTGCAAAAAAGATCCCGAACGCACGCTCGAGATAGTGGATTAATCCATAGATACTCGTGGTATCGAATGGCGACCCACCGACCAATAGTGGCTGAATTGAAAATGCTTGTCTTAATTTATCGTGCGAAAGATGTTTGCAAACCATGTCCCACACTGACCGATCACTGCGAAGTCTTGCTAAATGCGGGATCTGCTTAGCCATGGTCTTGATTTCATGAAATGGCTGATGGGCTAGTTGAGAAAAACCAATATCAAACATTGCTTTCGAATGCTGGACCAATGACTCGTAACCAGCCTGATCTTTTGGCTCAATTCTACAAATCTCAGCCAACGTTTTCTCAAGCGTACCACCGTAGTCGAAATGATCTCCGTCGGGGAATATAAATCGGTACCAGGGCGTTAACTCTCTAAGCTCGATGTGATCCTCTCGGCGTTCACCGAAGAGCTCAAACAATTCATCAAACAGAAAAGGTGCGGTAATAACGGTTGGCCCAGCATCATGACGATATCCATCGACTTCAAACGCCTGAGCTCTGCCACCGATCGATTCTTGGCGCTCAACGACATGGACATCTAATCCAAGAGCGCGAAGGCGCAAGGCAGTCGCGATACCGCCAAAACCTGAGCCGACTACCAGCGCACTCTCCGTCACGCAGCAACCTGGAAGGTGGGATATTTCTGATGGAGCGCTTGAATCAGCACCTCAAAGGCCTCGATACAAAACGGCGGCAATGTTCGTACCCGCTGTCTCGCATGTTCAAGATGCCAGTCAAAACGCTCTCTCAGAGCAACCTCTGGATCTAAACCATCAGTGAGATTGTCGGCAAGGACCCAGTAACCGTTCAGCCTCTGATTAAAATCTTCAACCTGATCGGAGAGATCATCAGCCAGCTGGTAAGCAACACCAATCGACGATGCACCCGCAAGTACTTGCAATACATCCTCGTCAGAGCCATCAGCAAGTGCGAGCACCATCGCAATTGGTAGACCCAATAACGGACCGCTCTTATGTCGAACGATCTGCTCGTAATCTTCAAATGAAATTCTCGACTCTGGAGTCCATTGACAATCGATGGTTTGACCAGCGGCCATCACACTGATGCCACGCGATAGCATCGTCACTAGCCGAGGCAGATGATGAATATGATGCGGTGGTAACTGGGCAAGTTCTTCAAACGCAGCACCGATCAAGTCATCCCCGAGGCAAATCGCAGACGACTTCCCGGCAACGGTCCATACGGCCGCTTGTCCACGTCGAATCGAATCCTCGTCCTGAACGTCGTCATGGATTAACGACGCTTGATGCAACAACTCAACGGAGGTCGCTATCGATAGTCGCGCGGTTTTTTCGAGAGACTGCGAGTGGCCAGCTGCTAGAGCGAGTATTGCACGGGTCCGAGATCCACCGGACGCTAGGTGATTAATAAACAATTGGTTGAGGCTGATTTCATCCTTGACGGGCTTCGATCCATATTTCCGAAGATTATGTTCAAGCTCAATGAGATCATTCTCTAACAGGCCGAAGTCAAACGCTTCCATGATAATACCTCGCGTTAGTCCATCCTTGGTTTTTTTATCATTCCGTTTTCAATACGCACGATCCATCGAAAGAACGCATTGAAAACGGGGTCTCTGAAGAGACCCCGATTGTCCCGCTTTTACGCTGAAGCAGGATTTAGGTTTTTGTTATCTGATGTTGCGGCGTACCAAACTAACAAACAGAATGCCAGCTTGTTGACAATATCAGCAAGGTTATACACTACGTTTAGCGTTTGACTTGCTGCTGCTGTAGTCGCACCAGACGCGTCAACCATCACGAAGTAACCTAGGACGTAACCCAGAGGATAAATAGCCCAACCAATAGTGACCACTAAGCGCATATTTCCAAATGCACTCTGGACTGCAGCTGAGGCTTGTCCGGCCTGTTTTCCCGCATCGCCAGCAAAAATTTCATACAGAATGTAGAACCATCCCAGCATCCCTATGACAAATCCGACTGTAGCATCGATATAACCAGCTTCGCCCATAAAACCAGCAACCAACATGATCATCGTGCCGATCAATAGTCTCCAGAACATTCCAGCTGACGCCAAACCGATGGCGGCAAGTATCAGATAGAACTCAATCATCTGCAGTGGAACGGTCAGCAACCAATCGATATAGCGGTAGACAGTTGGC
>CACAXU010000014.1 GCA_902536515.1 uncultured Litorivicinus sp.
ACTAACTTCTGGATTGACTGCAAGAAAGAACAAGTACGCAGAATTAAGACAGAGTGTCCTTGATGCTTCGTTAGCAGAGGCCGTCGATAGAGTGATGCTTCCATCTGGTTATCCCTTCGATGAGTTTTCAGAAGTAGATTTAGAATCATCACCGAAATATCAGGAGTTAGTGATTTCTAGGCTTAAACTCTCAGAGAATCATTTGCTGTTAAAGCAAGACTCTTTGCGGTATCGAGATGTATTAACGCAACAGTCAAAAAATATCGTTGATGACCTTCATGCGAAACTTGCTAGGAGTAGTTTAACAAACGATGGCTACCTTAGCCTGCAAGAGCTTTCAGAGCTAACTCAGGACGTCTATTCACCTCCCTTTGGGTCTTCAGGGCCCTTAGATATTGGAAGCGTAGGGTTTGTAGATTTGACGCCAGAGGAGTTCCGCGGAAGAGATCGGTTCGAGTTCGAAATTTCGTTTCAAGATGATTTACAACTCGCTCTTATCGATGCGAAAGGCGATTTTCTGAAAGGTGACCTTTCCAAGTATGATTTTGTTTTTGTTACACAGTTGAGAGATTCCTCCGTAGATCGAGAGTTCAAGGACGCATCGAATCCCGGTTCGAAGTTTCAGAGCGGAACACAACAAGTGCCGAATCCTGAATATCCCTCAGCGATGGCGAATTATCAGAAAGCGATGAGTGAATTTCAGTCTTATCAGATTGAACAAGCCACGCGACAGCAGAGTTGTTATGGGACAGGTAATTGCATCGCGCTGGGAATGCTAAATGGTTTGAATGAAGGACTTCGTAAGAGGAATGTCGATAATGCGGCGTCTAAGCTAGGTCAGACACCCCAGTTTTTAACAAAGCCTGTCTTTACACCTTACCAGTACAAGTTATCTAGCGTAGAAGTAAACAAGTCAGCAAATGTAGATTACTTTGTAATTGACGTTCAACGAAGTCAACTATATCGCAATTCATTTGACGTAAATGATAAGAAGCGATTCACAATAGCCTATAACGTCCACGATAACGATCCTGATCGAGGTTCAATCATAGGCCGAAATTCCACCGATCAGGATGTAGCTGATTTTGAAACTAAGCCCTTCGTTGTGGGATTGTCTTCGCTTTTTGATTTAGGCAGTTTGTCGGAAGCAGAAAAATCAGACTTTGTCTCCCCCGAGCGATTTTTAGCTTCGATTTCCAGTGATATTGCTACGACTGCTGGTTCAGCCTCTGCATCGCGATTGTCGGGATGGAGTAGTGGGACGATTGCTGATCAACGGTTTGATAGTGTTGTACTAGTGAGAACTGCAGATAGTATCGGAACCGGTTTCTATATTACTCCTGAGTTGATTTTGACCGCATATCATGTTGTTGAAGGTTCAAATATCGTTGAGTTGCAATATTTTGATGAACGCAAGTCATCTGGACGCATTGTAGATCATGACCTGCGATTAGACTTGGCGATTATTCGGGCTCAAGATGTCGGTATTCCGGTAGAAATATACTCTGGACCAATCAGGCTTGGTGAAACGGTTGAAGCCATTGGTCATCCTAAGGGATATGAATTCACAATCTCGCGTGGTGTCGTAAGCGCGGTTCGTAAAAAAGGGTCAATAATGGTTGGCTCATCAGCAAAGGTCGAGTACATCCAGTCCGATACACCCATTAGCCCGGGGAATTCCGGTGGGCCCTTATTTATGGGGGATCGCGTAGTTGGTGTGGCTGACTGGGTTAGGGTGGATCAGGCGTCTCAAAATTTAAACTTTAGTGTTTCATATAATGAGGTGCGTGATTATTTGAAAAGGTTTGAGGGTAGATAAGTGAAACAATCGTTCTTGTATTTGCTTTCGGTAGCGATTTTTTTGATCGGTTGTGCAGGTGGTTCGTCTAAGCCCGCGGAGATCGAGACGGGTAGCGCGATTTCAGGGAGTTTTTTTGCTGACTCATCGCAATTTGCGAACAGTCGGGTGAAGCTTAGAATTAGGGATACCTCTGGAGATGAATTGCTCAATATTGGGCGTTTGAAAGATCAAATAACAAGTACTCTGGCGACCGGTGGGTATTCTGAGAGTGATGAAGATTTTGGAATTTTGATAGACGTTAATACAGTGAGATTGTCATCAGTAGCTAACGCAGGAGGTTCTCGTAATAGTGGTCTTGGAACAATTATCGGCGGCGTTTTAGGTGGTGAGGTTGCTCGTAAAGGTGGTGAGGTCACTCAAACGTCTGGGATCATTCTTGGTGCCATCGCAGGGACCGCAATAGAGTCGATACTTAAAACATCGGGAACTGATCAAACCTACGTGCTAGTGGCAGAGGTCAATGTTGGCGTGAGAAGGCTCGATGAATCGGCTAACGCTACCATTTCCATCGGCAAGTCTCGATTTAAACAGGAACAGAGCGATTCTGTTTATGAGGCGTTTGCTATGAGCGATAAGTTGGTTGTTATTGCCTACGGTGGCGGAAAAGGTTTTTCCAAGGCAGAAGTACTTGGCCGTATTGAGGCGAGAATTGCTAGGGTTATAGGCGGAATTCTTTGAGCTATATTTGGGTGTAGTGTGTACGTAATTGGTGCGTACAAAATACCCGAACAGTCCCCATCCCACCTGATCGTCGGCGAACTGCCGCGTACTCGCCCTAAGCCCAATGTCAGCGCGGTCTGTAGTCTTGTCGAGCAACCCGGAAAAACTTGACAGATTAAGACTTTAGTATTAAGATGGAACTTAAGGTTCCGCAGGGGTAAACCCATAATAAACCTACCGACACCCCGTCGGTTTTTTTATGTCCGTTACACAACATTGGCATACCCTTCGCTATACCTATAGGGGCCCCAATAGGGTTACTAATCCCAAGCAATAGTCGCCCCATCGAGATGCCCCAGAAGGTAGCGCGACCTGTGAAACATCTCCGTGAAACAATCTCCCGCCTTCCCTTAGGGGCTCCCTTAAGGATAAGCCCGCAAGGTGCACATAGTGCGTATTTGTTGCTTGCCGTTGGGGGTGGGCGACGCAGAGTCCCCAAACTCTGCGTCGACCCCATTTAGGTTTGACTGTCTAGCAAAGGCAACGACTGGATCATCATCTTCTTTTCTTCCCAGTCCAGTCCCTTGTAATAAGTCCGACCCAATTCTGTCGCACTCGAAGACCCTCTATCGTGTCCAGTCAACTCAGATGCCTTCAATTCACTAAAACTGTTCACAAGGTACGTAGAGAATGCGTGTCGAAAGGAATGAAACATGTACGGCCTGTCATCAACGCCAATACTTGCAAAGTACCGTCTCTTAAAATGACCGAAGCGTTTACCGAGCGCATCCGAGTTAGGTGCAGTCCACCGAATCTTGCCTGACTCAAGATCAAGCATCCCTGAGCCTTGAAGAACCTCCCAGAGGTGATCGTGGACTGGTATCTGACGTGTCGCCGCCTTCGTCTTTCCTCCGTCATCAGCAATACAGAGCGACACCTGACCGCCATTAATCTTGATGACACCTGAGTAGGCTTCTGAGAGACGAACCCCAGTGTAGTGGCCGATAGCGATGAGAAGTGCCAGTTGTTTATCGGTCGCTTCATCAAATAATGCGACCGCGTAGTGCAAGGGCATCGTGTTGCGAGGCGTGGAGGTCTGAATCGATCGAATCTGCTGACCCTTGAAAGGATTACTCTTATCATCGACTACGTAGCCCATTCGTTGTGAGTATTAGAACACTAATCCCAGCGCAGAGACATATCCCTTGATCGTAACGCTACTGAGCTGGTGTGTTTCGAGTTTCTGGATAAATCTGAAGACAAGTTTCTTGTTTACCTTAGTGAAGTCAAAATCATCACTACCTACAAACGTGTTGAATGCTTTGATCGCTCGGATACTTCGGCTAATCGGTTTTGCTGAAAGATCGCTCCCTCGATAGTCGAGATAAGAGGAATGTAGTGCCGTGATATTGAGAGGGTAGCGATGCTCAATATCAGCAGATGGGTTCTGCACTGACGCTAAATGATTCTTGTGGCCGTCAAAGCGACTTGCGTAGGGCTCGGGTAATTGGCTTCCGACACCAATGGTATCTTCAGATACCTCGATCAGCCGCTCATATTCCTCAGTACTCACTGGCTCCGACCCACTAAAAGTCCTCCAATACAATTCGTTGGGCGGAGTGCTCACCTCAGGTTGGAACAGATCGTGTTTGGTGAAGAAGTCATCCCGAAACTTGCAAGCGAGTTTGTAATCCGATGTACCGGTGGAACATTGAAATACCTGTCGATCCCTAAAAGGCTGTAGGTGTCGATGGCTCTCTGGTACTCTGAAATTCAACAGCCAGTTCTTTTCTTTGACTTGTTTCGGTTGATGGTGAGATTGTCATTTCGATTGCGTCTAGTCATAAGAGTATTGTATGGAGTTTTGAACGGCTGTAAGGTTGATTTGCAGAGGCTTAGAGGGTTTCGGCATTGACGAGCGGAACCCCCGCCTAGCTCCACCAACTGAGTCACTTCAAACGTTCGACCGAGTTCAAATTAGCCGCAATCGCTTTGAGACCTCAGCAGCCAATAATTATTTAGGCTGGAACAGTAGCAGTGACAGATAGGCAACTTGTAACGCGGTCAAGCGACCAAACATGGTTAGCTATACTGTTGCAAAATCAGTATTCAGCATTAAATCTAAGCTGTCGGACCTATCCTTCTTGATCATGACAAATAGACAACACGCGCTGAGATGATTTATGAATAACTCCAGAGTCCTTGAATGTATCGCTAACCGCAGTTCTCGCATCATCGAAGGTTAACCTGTGAGCGCCATTGTTCAGATTGAGCTTTTGACGAAAAAATATGACGACGGGAAACTGGCGTTAAAGGACCTATCTGTTGAATTCATGAAAGGAGAGATCATTGCGTTGCTTGGTCCTAATGGAGCAGGAAAAACATCGCTGATCTCGATTATCTGTGGATTAACAACAATCAGTGATGGCCGTGTGACTGTTGACGGTTTCGATATTCAATCGGATTATCGTAAGGCTCGATCATTGATCGGTTTAGTGCCACAGGAGCTGATGCTTGAACCCTTTGAGACCGTGATGGGTACGGTTTCTTTGTCGAGAGGGCTCTTTGGTCAAGCACCCAACGATGAATATGTTGAAGGTTTACTGTCGAGATTGTCACTTTGGGAAAAGCGACATTCACCCATCCGGGAATTATCTGGCGGGATGAAACGGCGGGTTTTAATTGCTAAGGCGTTAAGTCATGAACCAAAAATTTTGTTCCTCGATGAGCCCACCGCAGGAGTTGATGTCGATCTGAGACGTGATATGTGGCGGCTTGTAAAAGAGCTGCAGGCCGAGGGAGTCACCGTTATCCTAACAACGCATTACATCGAAGAGGCTGAAGAGATTGCTGATAGAATCGCTGTGATCAATGAAGGGCAAATTCTATTAGTCGAGGATAAAAGTGTACTAATGAAGCGGTTAGGCAAAAAAGAGCTTTTGATCGAGTTGTCAGAGTCACTAATAGCGATACCTCAAGGACTCGCGGGCCTTGGCGTCAGACTGCAGAATGACGGACGTCAATTGAGCTATTCGTATGACATGGCAACTGAAAAAAGCGGAATTCCTGAGGTCCTTGGAGCATTAAAGATCGAGGGAATTGGTTTTAGCGACGTCCATACCGAGCAGAGCTCGTTAGAAGATATTTTTATCGAATTGGTCGCTGAGCGATGATTTTGAATTTTTATGCCATAAAAGCAATTTATAAGTTCGAGATGTCACGAACTTATAGAACACCGCTTCAATCGTTTGCATCACCTGTGATCGCAACTGTTCTCTATTTCGTCGTCTTTGGATCAGCGATTGGAAACAGGATGACTCCAATCGATGGGATTTCTTACGGCGCATTTATCGTACCGGGACTCATCATGTTAACGGTGATGACCCAGTCGGTAGCTAATGCATCATTCGGCATCTATTTCCCGAAATTCTTGGGAACCATTTATGAACACTTATCTGCACCAATTTCTTCATTCGAAATGGTGATCGGTTATGTCGGTGCGGCCGCAACTAAATCGGCCGGTGTCGGCTGCATTATATTGGCCGTCTCGTTTCTATTTGTTCCTCTAAAAGTTCAGCATCCGCTGCTCATGCTTGGGTTTTTATTAGCGACTGCACTGTGTTTTTCTTTGCTTGGTTTTATTCTCGGCTTGTGGGCCAAAGATTTTGAGCAGCTGAATCTCGTTCCCGCATTGATCATTACGCCTTTGGTCTTTCTGGGTGGAAGTTTTTATTCGATCGATATGCTGCCTTCGCTATGGCAAACAGTGAGCTTATTCAATCCTGCAATGTACGTGATCTCTGGTTTTCGTTGGGCATTCTTTGGGGTATCAGACGTACCGATCATGATTTCACTAGTCTCGATCGCAATCTTGGCCATAGTTTTTTTCGCAATTATCTGGCGAATCTTCGCCACCGGATACCGCCTCAGGCAGTAGTAAGAACGATAATCCGGCCAATGGTACTTTAATTCGTCGACGCCGAGATTGTTGAATCATACGTCCGTCGGAATTTGTTCGTGGGAATGCGTGAGTCGACTTGGTCTTTCACACCTTTCCATTCGGGCGGATGATCGTTAGAGTGAACCGATTATTCAAAATAAAGTGGAAGAGGCGGCTGGTGAAACTGATCTATGTTCTTGTGTACTTTATGCCCGGTAGTTTCGATCCAGTCGAGACGGGAATGCAGTTCGATACCCTTGCCGAGTGTAACGACGCTGCGTTTGAAATGGCCGCATCATTCGACATGAAGTATACCTTGCAATGTGTGCCCCAGGATTCGAGTGATAGCCTTCCTCAAGTCTCGTCCGCTGATGTTTCTGCGCCGTACTTAAAGCGTCCTCTTATGGATAGTTCAACACAACAATCGGGCTGATAACGTTCGCGACTCAAGTCAATGATCAGAGTTTACGCACAGCAACATTCAGGTCAGACTTTTGGTTAGGACGCTTGGCACTGAGCGCACATTTATCTAATATTCAATTCAGCACTAACGATAGAACCTATTGGAAGGGTAATATGTCGAAGCTGTATGAACCATCCCTGCCGAAGCTGATGGAAGCAATTGCGACCGAGGCGAAAGATATGAGGGCGATGGATCGTCGTAATTTTCTAAAAGGCGGAATCGCGGCAGTAGCCGGCCTTTCGAGCGTACAAATGATCCCGAAAGCCAACGCATCTGCAAATCTTCCGCCAAGTCTTCCGGAGTGGCAGAGGCATCTAGGTCCTGGTGTTGTTGCCAAGCCCTACGGTGACCCTTCAGAGTTCGAAGATCTCCAGCGTCGCACGGTACCTTGGCTAACTGTTGATGCGGCGTCGTCGATTTCGATGACACCACTACAGGATCTCGATGGGATTATAACTCCGAGTGGAGTGGTATTCGAGCGATATCATGGCGGGATCCCGAATGTGAATCCGGATCAACATCGTTTGATCATTCATGGCCTTGTAGAGCGTCCATTGGTCCTGACAATGGACGATCTCCGTCGTTTTCCCTCGGTGTCACAGATCCGCTTCATTGAGTGTCCTGCCAATGGTGGTATGGAGTGGCGTGGTGCTCAGATGGAAGCGCTACAGTTCACGCATGGGATGCTGGCCTGCTGTGAGTGGACCGGGGTCAAGCTGTCGACGCTTCTCGAAGAGGTTGGGGTTAAGCCCGAAGGTAAGTGGATCTTGGCTGAGGGCGCTGATGCAGCCGGTATGTCACGTTCAATTCCGTTAAAGAAAGCCCTCGACGACACTATCATCGCGTGGGGTCAGAATGGTGAGGCCTTGCGTCCGGAGCAAGGCTATCCACTGCGGATGCTCAACCCAGGTTGGGAAGGCAATACGTCAGTGAAATGGTTGCGTCGGCTTGAAATCGGCGATCAGCCTTGGCATCACCGTGAGGAAACATCCAAGTACACCGACTTGATGCCGGACGGACGCTCGCGTAGGTTTACATGGGTGATGGAGACCAACTCTGTTATCACATCCCCGTGCCCAGAGAACCCATTGAAGCAACCAGGGTTCCTAGAAATCCGTGGTCTTGCTTGGTCGGGACGTGGAAGGATAAAGGCGGTCGATGTGTCATTGGATGGTGGAGTCAACTGGCATCGTACAGAGCTTGGTGAATTGGTGATACCAAAGGCACTAACGCAGTTTTCCCTGAAGACACAATGGAATGGCCAACCCTGGCTACTGCAGTCGCGTGCGATTGATGAAACAGGGTACGTGCAACCGACTTTAAAGCAGCTGCGTGATGAGCGTGGTGGCTGGTCAATCTACCACAAGAACTCGATACACACATGGAATGTCACAGAAACAGGGGATGTTTATAATGTTCAAATATCTTAGGTTTTCTGTCGTAGTGGTCGCACTGGCGGTGTCTGGGATAGTACCGGCAGGTCCTCTTGGAATTGGATCGACCGCTACACCTGAAATGATTGCGGGCTGGGATATCGATATTCGTCCCGATGGGGTCGGGCTACCGCCAGGTCAGGGATCCGTAGCTGAGGGTGAGTTGTTGTATGAAGCGAAGTGTGCAAGTTGTCATGGTTTGTTCGGCGAAGGTGAGGGTCGTTGGCCGGTCCTTGCTGGCGGTGAGGGCACCCTGGATACGCTTCACCCCGAAAAAACTGTAGGTTCGTATTGGCCGTACGCGTCTACACTCTGGGACTACATTTACAGGGCGATGCCCTATACTGCGCCGCAGTCTCTGAGTAACGAAGAGGTGTATTCAATAGCTGCCTACGTTCTATACCTAAATGATATCGTCGAAGAAGATTTTGTATCTAACAAGGAGACATTTACGCAGGTGAAGATGCCGAATGAGGAGAATTTTTTCATCGATAACCGGCCTGACGTGCAGAATGGGCGTTGTTTTGAGAACTGTGCTGACCCATCAACTTTCAAGATCGTGACCACGATTAATGGCGTCACACCGACGGGTCATTTTAAAGAGGACTCGGGGGTAGCAGCGAATCATTACGAGGGCAACCCCTCTGCAGCTAGCGGCTCTGAACTAAGAATAGAAAAAAGCGTTACTAAAGTCGCACTTTCAAAGGAAGCGTTACTCGGCAGAGGTGTGTACGATAAGGCTTGTCAGACATGTCATAACTCCGGGATTGCGGGAGCCCCTAAGTTAGGTGATGTGTCTGGTTGGGTTGATCGCATTGGTCAAGGAATGGATACCCTTAACGACCATGCGATAAACGGCTACCAGGGCGCAGATGGAGTGATGCCTGCAAAGGGTGGCAACATGGCGTTGTCAGATGATGACGTCGTTAATGCGGTGGCGTATATGGTTGAAGCGAGC
Source organism: uncultured Litorivicinus sp. (assembly GCA_902536515.1). GTDB lineage: Bacteria > Pseudomonadota > Gammaproteobacteria > Pseudomonadales > Litorivicinaceae > HIMB30. The sequence continues at coordinate 9,316 of CACAXU010000014.1, forward strand.
CGCTAGGCTTAATTCTTATTCGGTATGGAGAGGAAACTATAATGAAGAAGGAACTCTTAACAGCTTTGCTAGCATCGGCTTTAGTATCGCCCTTGGCGATCGCGGACGCTGTCAAGCAAGGGAAGGAACTCGCGTGGAGCCGTAAAAAGGGGAACTGTCTCACTTGCCATATGGTAGAGGGTGGGCAACAGACTGGTAACTCTGGTCCGCCACTGATGTCGATTAAGGCTCGGTATCCAGATAAAGCCGCGCTTCGCGAGCAAATCTGGGACCCCACCAAGCGGAATCCCCTGACCAATATGCCGCCGTTTGGGCGTAACAAGATTTTGACTGAGGCAGAGATTGACCAGGTGGTTGAATATCTGTATTCACTGTAATTAGCCAAGAAAGGAGAGTTGCGATGGATCGTCGTAGCATATTGAAAATAACAGCAACATTAACAGCCGCCGCAGCGGCCACCTTGGCATTTCCTCGGATGGTGTTTGCGGCTTACAACCAGAAAGCATTTAAAAATCCTAAGGTCGAGGACTCGTTGAATGAACTGTTCGGCGGTAACGCGTCGACGCCGAGCGGCGACATCAAGCTGAAGGCTCCAGATATTGCCGAGAATGGTGCGGTTGTGCCGATCGAAATATCAACCTCCATGAAGGTAGACAAGATTGCATTCATGGTTAAAGAGAACCCTAACCCGCTTGCAATTGTGGCCGACATCCCTGCGGGTACCGAGCCAATGGTTAAGACCCGGGTACGTATGGGCAAAACCACTCAGGTGACAGCGGTCGTGAGCTCAGACGGTAAGCTCTATACGGCATCGAAAGAAGTTAAGGTAACCATCGGTGGATGTGGCGGTTAATAGGAGAATCTAGATATGTCATCAATTCGTATCAAAGCAAAAGAACGTAACGGTAGCGTTGACGTAAAAACTCTGATGAAACATAACATGGAGACAGGTCTGCGCAAAAAGAAAGACGGCTCGAAGATTCCAGAGCATTGGATCACCGACGTCACTGCCGAATCTGGCGGCAAGGTAGTATTCGTTGCCGCCTTCAACACATCAATCTCGAAGGATCCCTATCTGGCCTTTAAATTTGCTGGGAAGAAGGGCGACAGCTTAACGATCTCATGGAAAGATAATAAGGGTAAGACGGATTCTGCAGAAACAATAGTAAAGTAACTGAACGGAGACAGTGAAATGAAAAAAATTATAGGTTCGGCTTTGGCCGGCACACTGGGATTGAGTATCGCTTTCGGGATTTCAGCTGGCCCGGTTGAAGACCAGATAGCGTTCCAAAAGTACTACGAGAATCGCTTTCCAGATACGCCTACAGAAGACTTCGCAAATGGAGTCTATTCAATTTTACCAGCAGCTCGCGAGCAGTGGGAAGCGATTGAAGAGTTTCCGCCCTACGAGCTTGCTATTGAAGCCGGTGAAGAGTTTTATAACAAGCCGTTTGCGAATGGTAAGTCACTAGCTGATTGCTTTGGGGCGGATGGTGCAGTGCGTAATCAGTATCCTAAGTGGGATAGTGAACGTGGAATGGTCGTAACGATGGAGCTCGCAATTAATGAATGCTTGACTGCGAATGGTGAAAAGCCATTGAAGTACAAGAAAGGCAAAATAACTGAAGTAACGGCGTTCATGTCCTTTAACTCTCGAGGTCAAAAAGTAGATGTAAAAATCCCATCAGATGATCCGCGGGCTTTGGCGGCGTATGAGAATGGAAAGGAACATTTTTATACTAAGCGCGGGCAGTTGAACTTCGCGTGCGCTGATTGTCATCTGTTGACAGCAGGTAATTTATACCGCGCTGATACTACGTCACCTGGATTTGGTCATGGAACTCATTGGCCGGTTTTCCGTTCAAAGTGGCAATCCATGGGAACGTTACATCGCCGCTTTGGCGGATGTCATAAGAACATTCGAGCTAATCCCTATAAAGCACAGGGGGAGGAGTATAGGAACCTCGAATATTTTGTAACCTATATGTCAAACGGCCTCGAATTTAACGGACCAGCGGCGCGCAAGTAAGGGATCGAGTCATGAAGTTTAAATTGAAAATGCTCATAGTAGGGTTGGCGTTGACAACTTCTGGTGCATTTGCTGGGAATGGAACCACGGCAGAACACATCGAGGCGGCCACCGCTGCCTATAAGCAAGTCGCAAAAGATACTAGCTACCAATGGACAACGACCGTCAGAACCATAAAAGCTGCCCGGAAGGCGCTGGAAGCAGGTGATGATAAGGCGGCACGGAAATTGGCGCATCAGGCCATGGATTTAGTCGAGGCAACTCGTCTTCAGGCGAAGATTGAGGGTGAAACTTGGCAGATGCGTGTTCCTAAGTAACGGCTGATGCTAGTCAGGAAACGCGGCTATCTGCCGCGTTTTTTGGTTTTGGTTGGGTGTTTATCGGGACGGACAACGGGCTAAGCCCATAACAGCCAGTTGTTGCGGGTTACTATTTTGTTTCGTTGATTCATCTAAGTAACTTTCCCCGGATAATCGGCTATCCCTGGGTTATTGTTCATACCGATTACCTTGGGATGGTTGATTTTGGCGATCTGGAGCACCTCACTGGAGTCTTTCGTGGTGATGATATAGTCCCGAATAATGTCCCAGATCAGGCGCCCATTAGGGGTTCTGTTGACAGTGGCCCAGCCCGCGACCTTGTAAGTTTTCTTGGGATCAATCCGTTCACCATTATCAAGTCGGGCCTCTGTAATGCGCTTGCCCAGACCCCTTGTCGGCGCAATGCTATAATCCAACCCTCCTATGCGAACCATGTCTCCCCCCGACTGAAGATATGGATCTGGATCAAACAGGTTGTCGGCGACTGCCTCGAGTGTCTGCATCAATTGCTCGCCAGTCATCTCTAAAACGTAAGTCTCGGAGTAGGTTGTGGCGACCTGACTCATAACGTCGTCCATCGTGATCCAGTCTCCCTTTAACGTGGTTGTGCCCCAGCGGACACCAGCCGACATTGCGACATCTGCCTTATATTCCCAGCGTAGCGCATTGCAGATGACTTGGTCCCAGGTGCCCATGAAGTTTCCCCGCCGGTACAGAAGTCGATCTGCCTTAGCGAGCCTCTCTGTAAGAATTTCGTCATAAGTCTTGCCGACCCACTCCGGTGTGAAGAACGCATCTTTACGGCGGCTTTGTATGATTTTGTCCGAGTATTTGGTCTGACGCATTTGGGAGATGAAGGACTCCATTTCTTTATCTGCATCAAGCCAGTTACTAATCACGGGAAACATTTGGTAAGACAATCCCTCGAGTGATCCGTCACCGAAGTTAAAGTCCATGCAACCGACAAACTTTCCATTCGATCCGGCATTTGTAACCCAGCAGTCATGTCCAGCTGGATTCTTCACTTTCACAGGTAACGGACAACCGTCGTGGGTATGACCACCAAACACTGCGTTGAGGCCTGGGACGCGCCCGGCCATCTTGATGTCAACATCCATGCCGTTATGTGAGACCAAGACTACCGCATCAGGAGACTCATCGCCTCGGATTTGTTCAACGAGTTCGGCCATGTCATCTTCTCGTAACCCGAATGACCAGTCCGGGAAAAATTCTCTCGGGTTTGCGTTGGCAGTCCGTGGGAAAGCCTGCCCAACCACAGCAATTCTTGCACCATTTATTTCTTTGATCACGTATGGTTGGAACGCGTGGCCAGTATCCTCGTCATAGAGCCCGCGTCCATCGAACCGCTCAACGAGAGCTGGGTACTCATCACTAAATAAGGAATCTTCCAATACACGGACGTTTTGACCAATGAAGTCACCTTTAAATAGGGCGACGTTGGAGAGAACCTCATCCTCGCGATATGTAAATTCCCAATGGCCGACCATCACGTCAATACCAAGGATATTCGAGGCCTCGACCATATCAACACCACGAGTCCAGAGGGATGTCGCCGAGCCTTGCCATAAGTCACCACCATCGACTGTCAGCGTGTTGGATGATCCCCCAGCCTGATCACGTAAGCGATCAAGTAGTGTTTTCACGTGTGCGAAACCACCTGTTCGCCCCAGCTGCTCGGCATGCTTGACAAAATTCAAGTACGTGAAGGCGTACTCTTCTGGTGAACCAGGTTTGAAGCTATTGGCTTGAAGGAATTCCTTCCCAACAATATGCGGGAATCGTCCGTATGCATCACCAACACCGAGGTTGACGTTCGGTTCACGGAAATATACTGGCAGTAACTGACCATGGACATCCGTGATGTGGAGTATCCGTGCATCACCCTCCATGGGCTTGTCATAAAATCCTTTTGGTGCTGACTTGCTCGCAAGTGCGCGTGAGCTATAAATCGCTGGGATGGAGCTAGCTGCAGTTGCAGCCGCTATTAGCTTCATAAATTGACGACGAGTTAATGTGTTCATGCTTATCCTTGCAGTCTGATGAATGAATTCCTTGAAGGGTAAAAACGCTGTGCTAGCATCCGCCCCACTGACCCTGCCGGCCGAGTGTAATGCGTTTGCGAAACATCCTTCAAAAACTTTTGTTGTTCTTAATGGTGATGACTTTAGGCTTACCAGCTTCTGCTGATATTGTGAAGCCTGCTTTGGTTGAAATCAGCGTATTTTCTGATGCACGGGTCACAATCGAAATACGTACCAGTATTGAAGCGTTATTGACTGGAATTAACGGTCGTTACAGAAACACGCAAGAAGCGCCCAATGCGGATACATATGATGCACTGAGAGAGCTTGAGGCCTCGGATCTTCGTCAGCAGTTTGTAACGTTTCATGCGGAGTTATTGGATGGGGTCGAACTGGTTGTTGATGGCGCGTCGATTCCCCTCGAAATTGACAAGATTAATATTGCGCCTCCAGGATATATCAAGGTACCCCGAACCAGTGTGATTCATTTGGTTGGTGTCATCCCGAAGGAATCGATCTCGCTCCGGTGGTACTACCCGCTGCGGTTTGGAGACCAGGCGGTCCGAGTGCGTCAAGTGAATGAAGAGGCCGGAGAATATCACTGGTCTGGTCACCAATGGATTGAAGATGACAGGCCCTCCGAGCCGTTTTCATTAACGCAAGTGTTTACCAAGCCAACATTTTGGTCGGTGTCTTTTCTTTATCTGTCCGCCGGTTTCCTGCATATCGTGCCCAAGGGGCTTGACCATATTCTTTTCATTCTTGGTATTTTCTTGATGTCGACGCGACTGAGACCATTGGTGCTTCAGGTGACAATGTTTACGATTGCGCACTCGCTGACACTGTCATTTAGTGTGTTTGGGCTGATTCATCTCCCGCAGCAGGTGGTTGAGCCTCTGATCGCTTTGTCAATCGGATATGTTGCATTTGAGAACTTAGCAAGTGATCGGCTAAGTGGCTTCCGGCTTCCTATGATTTTCGTCTTTGGGCTACTGCATGGGTTGGGTTTTGCGTCGATTCTGACTGAGTTTGGATTACCTGCAGATCTTTATCTGGCCGCTCTACTCTGGTTCAACGTTGGAGTGGAGTTTGGTCAGGTCGCCTTACTGATCGCAGCGTACCTAGCGATTACTATCTGGTTTTCCGATCCACTCATCTATCGTCGCTCGATTGTAATCCCAGGTTCACTGCTGATCGGAGGACTAGGCGCCTACTGGACTGTCGAGCGTGTGATGTATTACTACTTTAGTTGACGGCGGGGAGACTTCGGATTGTTTCTTCGATCTCGTAGGCGTAGAAATCGATAATATCGGGAACACCGAACTTCGGGGCGGCAAGTACCTCGCCATCCGAACTTAAAAAGAGTAGTGTCGGCGTTCCGAACCCTTGATACCTGTTGGCGAATTTTACTGTGGTTGTTTTTGAACCATCAAAATCTATTAGCGGAGAAGCTACGCCGATATCTACTGCGGTAAATCGTACCCGCTCCTCGAACTCCCCGGAAGCGCGAAGGGGTTGCAAGATCTCGCGTTCTAGCCGGCTGCAGAACGAGCACCCGGGTTGAGTTACCATGACTACCCAAGGTCGAGAGTCTTGCCTAGAAAACGCCGGTTTTTCCAAAGTCGATCCGGCGTTTGCGTTGATGGTTAAGACAAGCGTAAGAGAAAAAAGTGCCGTTCTAAACATCAAATGCTCTCAATGAGATCTACGATCATGGCGGCCGCGTCGTCGGCGTAAAGGTCCCGGAAAAAGTGGTCCGCACCCTCGATAACCTGCACAGATAAGTTACTTTGATCAGTGAGGGCTTCGAAATCGGCTTCTATATTCGGGACGACGGTGTCCTCCGAACCGCCAATCACGAGTATTGGGATGTTTTTTATTTTTTGAACATTATATGGGGCGCTGTGGGCGGGATTATCCGCGTACTCTGAAATGAAGGCGCCGGCGGTGACACGAGGTTTGTCGCAGTAGATGAACTTGGGAACATCGACATATTGATCTGGTGAAAGTTTCGAGAATTGTGTAAGTAATTGAGTTAAATCAAGTCCGGTATCTTTCTTATACTTTTCGATGTTTCTTTCGTTCTGAGACAGGCCAGACGCTATCAGGACACCGCCAATTATCGATGGCTCATCATTACCTGCCAAAAAAGCCGACACTTGACGACCACCACGAGAATGCCCAGATACTAGAATTTTTTCAAACCCCTCTTGTTTCAGATATTCGACCCAGATACCCAACTCCAGAGCTGCGTCTTCATATTTGTGGGTGTGCTCGATGTCACAAGCAGTTAGCGTGGCGTAGCCTTTGGATGATGTTTGGATTTTCTCACCCATCCGTTCTGTGTTATTGAGGGAAAGGTTAGGCGTAAGTACTGGGTAATCGTAGTCCTGGGAGATAAGTGTCGCGAAGGTGTTAATAATTTCCATGCGGTTATGAGCAAGAGTACCGTGCAGCAGAACGACGGCCACATTTCCATCGGCATCGTAGAAATCAGCCGCCAGCCCCTTATAGTTCACCGGTGTCTGTGCCCAGCAATTTGGAATACTAATGCTTACCACTACGCAAATCGAGTAAATAGCTTTACGAAAGTTCATGTAGATGCCTCCAATACGATGGTGTTTGTTAGACACGGGCCAAATTCGCCTTCACTCGAGCAGATTGTGGATTTTTTCCGTAGAAAAATGAAGTATTATCTAGTCTAGATTTGTGTGAGCGCGGACCTTGATCCGTTGTCAGATGTTAACCTGGCGTTTTCTTAAGGAGCGTAAATGAAACAAATGCTAGTTGCGGTGATCGCCGCCACGTTGAGTACCGGTACGGTTGCCGCCGGCGATGCTGGTGCTGGTAAGGCTAAGGCTGCTGTCTGTGCCGGATGCCATGGGATGAATGGCAAGGCGATGGTGCCAAGTTATCCGAGTCTCGCTGGGCAAAACGCCGCCTACATCGAGGGTGCATTGAAAGCCTACAAGACCCAAGAGCGGAAGGGATACCAAGCGGCAATCATGTATGGGATGGCCGCGAGTCTCTCTGACCAAGACATCGCTGACCTCGCAGCATATTACGCAAGCCAGAAGTAATGCCAATTATTGTTAGGACGGTCATATTTTTGGTCGTCTTTTGTGCCGTGGTCGGTCCGGCCGCGACAGCCCAGAGTTCCTATTTCGACCCTGACACGGGTTTGAGAATTCATAACTACACGGACCCCGTACCTGATCACGTTCCTGGTGGGACAGTTCTTAGTACTGTTGCCGTGAAAAACTTAGTCGATTCTGGTGATGTTGCCCTCATCGATGTACTTTCAATTTCTGGGGTCCGATATGACGAGCTCGATGGTTCATGGTCAAACTACAAACCTCGTTACAGTATTCCCGGAAGTATCTGGTTGCCAAATGTTGGGTTTGGAAAGCCGTCACCAGATATGTTGAAGTACTTTTTAGACGCGACAAGTGAAGCGACAAATGGTGATCGAGACTATCCGATTTTAATTTTTTGCGTGAGTGATTGCTGGATGGGATGGAATGCAGTTCAGCACCTCGCTCGAGCAGGTTTCAGTCAGATATTTTGGGCACCACAAGGTACCGATGGATGGGCGGAAGCTGGATATGAGCTGGAACTCACTGAGCCAACGGCCGTTAACGTCGATTTTTAAGGGGAGGTCATGCTGCAATTTATTTCAATGGCACAAGCATTTGGAGAGATTGAAAAGCATGCTTCGCGGCAATCGCTCCCAACTGTATTGGTTCCGTTGGAGGAAGCAGTTGGCCGAGTACTGGCAGAGCCCGCAGTTGCCACATTATCTATTCCTCCATTCGATAACTCCGCACGTGATGGAGTCGTTTTATCAGCTTCGGGCCTTTCGGCTGCAACACGTGGGAGTCCGGTATCGCTCGCTGGTGAGCTTCGCGCAGGTGATTCGCTAGAAGTCGCCAATGGAATTGAGGGTGACGCTGTACGAATTATGACTGGGGCACCCGTTCCACTTTGGGCAGAATCGATTGTGATGATTGAGGACCTGACCTTGAACGCCGACGGTACCGCTACGATCAATCGTCTACCTGAATCTGGTGCATGGATCCGACCAAAAGGTTCTGATATCGCTGAGATGTCAGTAATTCTGAAGCCTGGACGCCAGATCATTCCTGAACACGTACAGGCGCTTGCCTCGAGTGGTGTTGTGGAGGCCGTGATTAATGTAAAGCCGCGAGTGGGTATTTGTTCAACCGGTGAAGAGCTTGTTGACGTCAAATTAGGGCCACCAGGATCCGGTCAAATCTATGATTCAAACCGTCCGTTTATGACAGCGATGATGCGCTCATTTGGATGCGATGTGGTCGTGAACGAGCATGTCGGCGATACCCTCGATGAAATGGTGGGCTTCCTAAATCGCGTCATGGAGACGTCATTAGATCTTGTGGTGTCATCCGGTGCGGTTTCGATGGGAAGTTATGACTTTGTGAAGCCGGCGCTCGAAGCCGTAGGTGCTGACATCGTCTTCCATAAAGTGACACAAAAACCAGGAAAGCCGTTGTTATTTGCGATTTTGCCAAATGGGACCCTGTATTTTGGATTGCCTGGAAATCCTGTATCGACGGTTGTGAATTGTAGGTTTTATGTGCACTACGCGTTGTCAGTGATGCAACACGAACCGCTTGAGACACCGATTCGATTTAGGCTCGAAAATGACATTGAAAAACCACAAGGTTTGGCTGTTTTCTTGAAAGCCCGATGTATTCGGGGGGAAGGCGGTGCACTGGTCCGAGCACTCGAGGGACAGGAGTCATTTCAAACGATGCCGCTGCTTGAGATGAACGGTTGGATCGTCTTGAGTGAGCATGTGGGATCAATGCAAGCCGGTGAGTTGGTCAACTTTTATCCGTCAAACCCACGTGGTCTATCCGATATATTTTGACGTATATAACGCATTATGCGATCATCTACCTCGAACAATAAGTCGACATTGACCAAGGCGGGCCATAGTGGAAAAAATCTTAATTGATCGGTTTGGGAGAAGCTTCCCGTATCTCCGATTGTCAATCACTGATGTGTGTAATTTTAAGTGTACCTATTGTCTCCCAGATGGGTATAAAGGCGAGGCAGACGGGTTCTTGGGTGTTGATGAAATCCGTCGCCTGATTGCCGGTTTCGCTGAGCTTGGAACACGAAAAGTCAGACTGACGGGCGGAGAGCCAACACTGAGGAAAGATTTCCTCGACATTGCTCGCGTTGTCTCTCAAACGCCTGGAATTGAGACCGTAGCGATGACCACCAACGGTTATAAACTGCCAGAGCGTGCACAAAGCTTTTTTGATGCTGGTGTGAATGCGATTAACGTATCAATTGATGGGTTGACGCCAGAACGATTCGAACTGATCACCGGTAAGAATCGCTTCGAAGAGGTCATGAGTGGACTGAAATTGTGCCAGGACATTGGATTTTCGCCGGTCAAAGTCAATGCCGTACTCTTGAAAGGCTTAAATCACACAGAGCTGGATGCGTTTATTCAGTGGGCGGGTGCAGGCGTTAATTTACGATTCATCGAATTGATGGAAACAGGCGAGAACGGCGACTATTTTGAAAAACACCATCTCTCGGGAGATGTCTTGGTTAAGAAACTTTTGGCACATGGGTGGGTTGAAGCGCCACGTGATGCATTAGGCGGTCCCGCTCGCGTCTGGAAGCACCCAAATCATATCGGTAGTGTTGGCTTGATCGCACCCTATTCGAAGGATTTCTGCACAACATGTAACCGGCTCCGCGTGTCGGCTAAAGGTGGCTTGCATCTGTGTCTATTCGGTGACGGCGGACACGACTTACGTCCGCTGTTGCAGAAAGATTCGGACAAGGAATTGCTGAAAGAAACCATTTGCGAGTTACTTGATCTCAAAGTTGCAGGTCATAGTTTACATCAGCGTGACACAGGTGCGACTCCTCACTTTGCATCGATAGGGGGTTAATTTGTCTGCGAGTGAGCTTATTTCGAATTTCTCGATGATCGACGTCGGTGGTAAGCGACATACAACCCGTCGAGCTGTCGCTGCAGGCACCATCCACCTCGGACCCAATGCGTTCGTGAAAGTCCGCGATAAAGCGCTCCCCAAAGGAGATTGCTTTCCCATGGCGGAAATCGCTGGGGTGAATGGAGCTAAGCATTGCGCGAATCTTCTGCCGATGTGTCATCCGTTACCACTCGATCAGGTGCTTGTGTCATTTGAGTTAAGTCACGATTCACAATCCGTCCGGGTTTATTGCGAAGCGGCAGCTTATGCGAAAACTGGGGCTGAAATGGAAGCGCTTGCTGGTGCGAATGCGGCGTTGTTGTGCATCTGGGATCTCTGCAAGGGTACGGATCCCGTACTTCGGATCAGTGATCTTGAGCTGTTAACCAAAACTGGTGGAAAGTCTGGCGTTTGGATTAATCCTGACGCACTGGTCCCCGAGTGGGTTCTTGAGCGTTTGCCATCAATCACACCACTGGCTGAGCGAAAAGTCGCTATTGTAGTGATGAGCGATCGAGCATCGGAAGGCACTTATGATGATGAGTCGGGTCAGTACCTCGTTGAATCGCTTAAAGCGCAAGGCGCTGAGATCTGTGAATATCAACTGATTCCGGATGATTTTGATTTAATCCAAAAGACGATTTCAGAGATTTCTAAAACCCATGATCCGCATGTAATTTTATGCACAGGTGGCACGGGGCCTGGGCCACGAGATGTGACGCCACTAGCGCTTGCTGACCATCTGAATCCTGAACTGCCAGGGCTTGGTGAGTGGTTGCGGTCTGAGAGTGCCGTGTATACGAAAACCGCTTGGCTTTCACGCATGGGCGGCGGACTGATCGGTCGGGCGCTGGTGATTACTTTGCCTGGTAGTTTGCAAGCGGTAAAAGAGTGTTTTGGTATTTTCATCGAGGGCTTACCGAAAGCCATCGTGATGATCGAAAAGCAAGGGCGTAAAGGCCGGCTATGACAACAATAACTGTACATTGCTTGGGTGCGTTTAGGACTCTCGGAAACAGCTTCGTGGTCGACGTTGACGATGTGAGTGTTGCCTCGATTCGCGCCGCAGTCTCGAGTAGCTTCGTAGCCATGGAACGTCCGGACTTAAATACGGTCCTCACACGGTCTGTTTTTGCTGAAGGTGACGAGCTTCTTAAAGATCATGCGACCATCTCAGGAATTGAAGTCAGCCTCCTGCCTCCGGTGGCCGGAGGTTGATGTGGACTTATTTGCTCGTAATGATGGTGAGCACTACGTATGTGGATTGATCGACGGACCCTGTCAAATGGAGGGGCTGGGTCCCTTGGTTCAAGACGCCGCCCATGGGGCGATTGCCCAATTCTTTGGGGTTGTTCGTAATCATAATGAAGGCTTGTCGGCGGAGGCCGTCGACTATGATGTCCACCCGGAACTGGCGCTGAAAACGTTGGACGAATTGTGCCAAGAATTGTGTACAAACTACCCAGTGAAACTGGTGATGATTCACTCACGCGGTCTTGTTCGGGTGGGTGAGGCAAGTGTTGTCATTGCTGCAAGCAGTGCACATCGAAAGGATGCGCTTGACGCAGTGTCTGAAGCTATTGATCAACTCAAAATACGCGTGCCGATTTGGAAAAAAGAGATTGGTCCTGATGATGAGCTACGTTGGCTCGATGGACATTCATTAAGAAAGGATTAGGGGTACCCGCATGGACGCAACCGCCTTCGAAATTGACTCTCAACTGGCGCAGACCAGTTATCCACTAGTATCGCTAGAAGTCAGTGATTTACGTTTGGTCGATGATCAGCGTTGGCCTTGGTTGTTGATCATTCCTAGAGTTCCTCATGCAGTTGAGCTCATTGATTTGAGCCCTGATCTTCGTAGCACCGTCTGGCTTGAAATCGACCATGTTGCGCGCGTGATGCGGGATCAACTGTCACCGCATAAATTAAACATTGCCGCGCTCGGAAATCAGGTTCGACAACTTCACATCCACTGTATTGCACGATTTGTTGATGATGAAGCTTGGCCTAATCCGGTATGGGGGGTTGGGCAATCGGTTCCGTATGACTCAGAGCAACTTGCAGCGAGGCTCAATAGTTTTAAAACTGCATTCGCCTAATGCGCCTGGCAATCGGGAGTGGGTAGTTCAAATGGGTCCCGATGAGCACCTGTCTTTTACCAATAAACTCCCGGATGTCCGGGGCCTTTGGTCGCTTATTTTGCCCGGTAGGGGCGAGGTAGCTCTCCAGTGTAAAGCTGGCGTGGACGACCGATCTTGTAGGGGCTTGAAATCATCTCATGCCAGTGAGAAATCCAACCGATTGTCCGTGACACAGCGAAAATCACGGTAAACATGCTGGTCGGGATACCGATTGCACTGAGGATGATTCCTGAATAGAAGTCAACGTTAGGGAACAACTTACGTTCAGCGAAATACGGATCTGACAATGCGATTTGCTCAAGCTCCATTGCGACTGCCAAGCGGGGATCTTTCACTCCTAGCTCAGCCAAAACGTCATCGCAAGATGCTTTCATGACCTTCGCGCGTGGATCGAAGTTCTTGTAAACGCGATGACCAAAGCCCATCAATTTGAAAGGATCATCTGGATTCTTAGCTTTGTCGATGAACATTGGAATGTTTTCCACAGTGCCAATCTCATCAAGCATTCTCAGTACTGCTTCATTGGCGCCGCCATGCGCTGGTCCCCAAAGTGCACCAATCCCAGCAGATACGCAGGCAAATGGGTTCGCCCCGGTTGAGCCCGCTAGACGCACTGTCGATGTGGACGCATTTTGTTCGTGATCCGCGTGGAGGAGAAAAATACGATCCATCGCTTCCTCAACCGCGGGACTCACCGTGTAGTCCTCGCAGGGGGTACCAAACATCATGTAAAGGAAATTTGCGGCGTACGATAAATCATTGCGTGGATACATAAACGGCTGGCCGATCGAGTGTTTGTAGCACATGGCTGCGAGTGTTGGCATCTTTGCGACCAATCGGTGTGCGGCAATTTCTCTGTGATGCTCTGAACGGATGTCCATCACGTCATGATAAAACGCCGATAGGGCGCCAACGGCACCGCACATCATTGCCATCGGGTGTGCATTATGGTGGAAGCCATCAAAGAAATGGGCCAGCGACTCATTAAGCATTGTATGACGTGTGATGCTGGTTACAAATTCCTGCTTTTGCATCTTTGAGGGGAGTTCGCCGTACCATAGGAGGTAGCAGGTTTCTAAATAATTTGAATTTTCCGCAAGGTCTTCGATTGAATAGCCGCGATGCAGTAAGACTCCCTCGTCGCCATCGATGTATGTAATGGTCGAGTCAGTCGCAGCCGTTGACATGAATCCTGGGTCGTACGTAAAAAATCCTGCCTTCAACAATCCAGAAACATCGATTACATCTGGCCCATAGGATCCTCTGAGTACCGGTAACTCGATAACCTCACCCGTTGGGAGGGTTAGTGTGGCATTTTGGTCAGCCATGTTTTTCGGCTCCTTTAACATGTAAATCAGATATTTAGCTCGAATTCCTGAGGTCTTTGTGCGGCGCACACAACCGTTCGGAAGCGTCGCACACTATAGTCAGGGTGGTGGCACTGTCAATTCGCCATAGTTGATTCAGTCATAAACGAGCATACGTTACCCTTTGTAACGTTATGAAGACCCGATTATACTAAACGCCTTATAGATAAATGGTATGAAAGAGGATCCCGAGGAAATGGCAATGTCAAGTGACCGTCCGATCAATTTAGATCTGACAACTATCCGCTTTCCGATAACCGCGATTGCCTCCATTCTGCACAGAGTGTCTGGTGTTATTTTGTTCTTCGGTAGTTTTATTTTGATGGCGTTACTGAGCATGTCATTAAATAACGAGGCTAGTTTTGCTAACGCGTTGGCACTCCTCGACCACAGGTTTGTCGCGTTTATCGTGTGGGGTGTTCTCGCAGCGCTTGCTTATCATTTCGTCGCTGGTGTGAAACACTTATTCATGGATATGGGCTATGGGGAGACGCTCGAGTCTGGTTCGTTCTTTGCAAAAATATCGATGGCTTTGGCATTCATATTGATAGTTCTCGCAGGGGTGTGGGTATGGTAACGAATGTATTGAATTATGGTCGTAGTGGTGTGGCCGATTGGGTCGTTCAGCGATTTAGCGCCCTAATTCTGGCCGCTTACACAGTTGTCATCGTCATCTGGCTCGCAGTGAACGGTAGTGAGTTAACCTTTGCTCAATGGCAGGGCTTCATGGGTCAGACCTGGGTTCGTATTTTTACGCTCTTGACTGTGCTTGCACTTGCTGGGCACGCTTGGATTGGCTTGTGGACAGTCGCAACTGACTACATCAAAAAAAGTAGTGTTCGAGTAGCTTTTTTGGGAGGCGTAGCGATTTCATTATTTGTCTACGTTGTTTGGGGCATCAGCATCCTCTGGGGATTTTAAACCATGACGGGACTTCGCAAATTATCGTTTGACGCGGTGGTCATCGGCGGTGGCGGCGCTGGTATGCG
>CACAXU010000015.1 GCA_902536515.1 uncultured Litorivicinus sp.
TTCGATTCACTGACGCCACATGATTTTATTCGCGAGGGAAGACTGCTTGATGTAGGAACTGGCCCTGGTTTTCCTGGATTACCGCTTGCATTATTTTTTCCAAATACTCATGTGACGATCGTGGATTCAAACGATAAAAAACTCGCTTTTTCGAGACATATCAAAGCACTATGTAATATTGGTAACTTGCAAATCGTACACGAACGTATTGAGGAGTTACCAACCACCCAACAGTTTGATCAAATAATCAGCAGAGCTTTTATGCATCTCAATGGTATGATCGAACGCTCGCTCGCGTTTTTAAAGCCCAATGGAGAAATTTTGGCAATGAAAGGCACACAAGCGGAAAGTGAGATAGTTGACGCTCAATCGACACATGGCAATTGTATGATTCGGTTACACAAACTGCCTCATATTGTTGATGAACAGCGGATGTTGGTAGTAGTCAAACAGAGATTAGAATGACCCGAATTATTGCGATAACAAATCAAAAAGGCGGTGTTGGAAAAACAACCACATGCGTAAATCTGGGCGCCACTCTCAGTGAGATGGGTTACCAAGTGCTGGTTATCGATTTCGATCCCCAAGGTAATGCAACTTCAGGTTCAGGAGTTTTAAAAAACACAATTGAGCATGATGTGCGCGGTTTACTACTTGGGGAATCGACTTTTCGAGAAACTTGTATTCTTGGGATTGAGGCCGGATATGACTTGTTACCATCAGATATTCAACTCACCGAAGCGGAAGTTGGCTTAATTGGTCAACCAAGGGCTCAATTTCGATTAAAAGATGTCCTTGTTGAGCAGGCGGATAGTTATGATTTTGTGCTAATTGATTGTCCGCCGGCATTAAGCATGTTGACAATCAATGGACTGATTGCGGCCGACGGCGTCATCATACCGGTGCAATGTGAGTTCTTTGCGCTTGAGGGAATTGCCGCATTGATTGAGACAATCGATCAAGTTCGGAGCAGTCATAATTCAGATTTGGAAATCGATGGCCTTCTTCGGACAATGTACGACCCGCGGACCAGTCTGACCCGACAAGTTTCTCAGCAACTAGAACAATTTTTTGGCGACCGGGTTTTTAAGACGGTGATTCCGAGAAATGTTCGGCTGGCAGAGGCACCGAGCCACGGGTTACCAGTGTTACGGTATGACCGGTTATCAAAAGGTGCTTTGTCATACTTGGCTTTGGCTTCTGAATTACGTAAACGACTTAAATTGAAAAAAGCAGCATGACCCAAAAAAAACGCGGACTTGGTTTTAATCCTCTTTTAGGTCTCGATCAATCAACGGTGGATGCTGTTCTTAATACAGACAGGTCCCTACAAGAATTCACACATTCCAAAGAGACAACAGGGTTGATTCAGCTGGCCGTTGAAAAAATCGTTCCGAATCCATTTCAACCACGAACACGTTTTAACGAACTCGAACTGGACGAACTGTCGGATTCCATTCGCCAACATGGTGTGATGCAACCAATTGTTGTCCGTCAGACAGAGAAAGGTTTTGAGTTAATCGCGGGCGAGCGTCGTTGGCGAGCGAGTCAACGGGCTGGACTTAGTGATTTGCCTGCAATTGTGCGGAATCTTGATGATAAGCAAGTCGCTGCGTTAGCACTGATTGAAAATATTCAAAGAGAACAACTCACAGCGATTGAACAAGCCCGAGCATTGGCTCGTATGCGCGATGATTTTTCAATGGACCAGACAGGGTTAGCCACAATGATCTCATCGAGTCGATCAAATGTGGCTAATCTGCTACGCCTCTTAAATTTAGCGCAAAGTGTTCAAGCGATGCTAGAAACTGGAAGCTTAGAAATGGGGCATGCGCGAGCTCTGCTACCGCTTCCTGAAAATATGCAACAGAAGACGGCAGAGGATGTCATTGGATCACAGCTTTCAGTAAGACAGACTGAAACCCTGGTTAAGCGTCTATTGTCCGATGACACGACGCCATCAAAAACTGATGAGAAAGACCCGGATGTCAGTCGATTAGAAAGTAAGCTCTCTGATCGCCTTGGTGCGACCGTTCAAATCAAAGGGAAAAGTGGCGGGAAAGGGCATATCGTGATTGAGTACGGCTCCCTAGATATTCTGGACGGCATCGTTGCGCGCTTAAATGTCAGAGATTAAACTAGACAACCTTTGACGTAGTTTTGATGATTGTCATTGATCCGACACATTGGACTGCATATACTCCCGCGACGAATGGATGGCGTTCAGCTTGAAAACTCACCCAGTGGTGATTGTTTTTTTAATACAAACCGCTTTAACGGCGGGCAGTTCGGCCATCGCTATTATAGTTTTTAGCCCATTACACGCAGCGAGTGTCGTAGTGGGGGGAAGTGTTGCGATCATGCCACAAAGCCTTTTTGGCTTTTGGGTATTTCGGCAACACGGAGCCCGCAATGCGCGGGCGATAGCCAGGAACCTATTCGTAGGCGAAGGGTTGAAGTTGAGTATTACTGCAGCACTTTTTGCGATTGTTTGGTCGAACGTCCAATCATTACAAGCGGCTGCGGTATTTGCCGGGTTCGTAACAACGGTCTTGGCTGGGCAATTGAGTCTTCCTTTGATCTTGAAAGGAATATGAATACATTGATTGGAAACACTAATGGCGCTTCAAAATCCTACACCATCTGAGTATATTCAGCATCACTTGACAAATCTCACATATGGTTATCACCCTGAGAATGGTTGGTCTTTTGCACATGGTGCGCAAGAAGCATCCGAGATGGGATTCATGGCAATTCATATAGACACAATGGCTTGGTCCATTGGTCTCGGGATTCTTTTTTGCTGGTTATTCCGTGTTGGTGCGAAAGCAGCACACGCAGGTGTACCGACAGGCGTTCTCAATTTTGTCGAGTTGATGGTTGAGTTCGTTGATAAATCTGTCAAAGAAACTTTCCACGGCAAAAGTAGTTTGATTGCGCCATTAGCGTTGACTATTTGTTGCTGGATCTTCCTGATGAACCTCATGGATTTGGTTCCGGTTGACTTGGTGTCGTATTTGTTTATGGTCGCTGGCGTCGAGTACATGAAGATTGTTCCGACCACTGATGTCAACGCGACGCTTGGTATGTCCATCGGTGTTTTCTTGCTGATCATTTTTTATTCGATCAAAATTAAAGGTGTTGGCGGTTTCGCCGGAGAGCTAACGCTCCAACCTTTTGGGAAGTGGATGATTCCTTTTAATCTCTTGCTTGAAGGTGTCGGTCTGATTGCAAAACCAATTTCATTGGCTCTCCGGTTATTCGGTAACCTGTATGCCGGCGAGTTAATTTTCATCTTGATTGCATTGTTGCCCTTTTACTTGCAGTGGTTCTTGTCCGTTCCTTGGGCTATCTTCCACATTCTTGTAATTGTGCTTCAAGCATTCATTTTCATGATGCTCACAATTGTTTATCTGTCGATGGCGCATGAGCACCACTAAAACAAAAATTTATTTTTAACGTCCTTTTATTGGAGGAAATATGGAAACTGTAGTTGGAATGACCGCGATCGCCGTAGCACTGCTAATTGGTATGGGAGCACTGGGAACCGCTATCGGATTCGGTATCTTGGGCGGCAAATTTTTGGAGGGCGCCGCGCGTCAGCCAGAAATGGTTCCGATGTTGCAGGTAAAGATGTTCATTGTTGCTGGTCTTCTTGACGCAGTAACGATGATCGGTGTGGGTATCGCACTGTTCTTTACGTTTGCGAACCCATTCTTGGCGCAGGTTTAAGACGTCCCGATCCATTGGATGATTTAACCGACCGCGAGGTGTAATTGTGAATTTAAACCTGACCCTTATCGGACAGCTCATCGCTTTCACGATCTTTGTCATTTTCTGTATGAAGTATGTTTGGCCGCCTATTTCCGGGGCTTTGGTAGAGCGCCAGAAAAAGATCGCCGAAGGCCTCGATGCTGCCGACAAAGCAGCTCGTGATCTTGAAAGCGCAAAATCTCAGATCGAAGATGAACTGAAGCAAGCGCGAACCCAAGTTACTGAGCTGTTAGAGCAGGCGAATAAAAGATCGTCACAGATCGTTGAAGAAGCACAAGATAAAGCGCGAGCCGAAGCCGAAAAAATTATGGCATCAGCTCAAGCCCAAATTGCTCAAGATGCAGCTCAAGCACGTGAATCACTGCGCGCTGACGTTGCTAAGCTAGCTGTTGTTGGTGCAGAGCGTGTGCTAGGTGCGACTGTCGATCAGGCTGCGCATAAAAAGCTGTTAGCCGAGTTGGCTGCAGAGCTTTAGGGAGGCGACCGATGGCAGAACTCACTACGATCGCTCGACCTTACGCTAAAGCTATATTTTCGCATGCTGTCGCTACAAAAGCTGAAGCAACATGGAGCTCGTTTTTGCAAAAAGCCGCTTCAATTACCGCTGATGAAGCAATGGTTCAAGTGCTGAAGAATCCAGCTGTCAAGGCCGACGCGAAATGCGAGATTTTGAAGGATTTAGCGACTGATGTAGCAGTAGATGGTGCGGATGCATTAATGGAAGCCCTAGCGTACTACGGGCGCCTTCTGTTTTTGCCTACGATTTCAGCAGAGTTTGAAACTCTTTTGGCCCAAGGCCAAGAAGCTTTGGAAGTGACAATTACCAGTGCATTTCCTTTGGAGAACGATGAGATTCAGATTTTGGAATCTAAGTTGAAAACGCGTTATGCAGGCAAATCTATTCGTGTTGAGACTGCCGTTGATCAATCGTTGATCGGCGGTTTTGAGATTCGGTCGAGTGACACTGTAATTGACGCGTCGGTTCGAGGGCGGCTCTCAAAAATTGCCGAATCCCTGACCGCTTAAGCAAAGAGAATTTGAAAGGAAAGTTTCATGGATCAATTGAATCCTTCTGAGATCAGCGAACTGATCAAACAGCGGATTGCCAAGGCAGATATCGCTGTATCAGCAAAGAATGAAGGCACTATCGTATCTGTTTCAGACGGTATCGTTCGTATCTACGGCCTTGCCGACGTCATGTACGGTGAGATGATTGAATTTGAGGGTGGTGTTTACGGAATGGCGCTTAACCTTGAGCGTGACTCTGTTGGTGCGGTCGTATTAGGTGACTATCAGCAGCTTGCTGAAGGGCAGACAGCTCGATGCACGGGGCGTATTTTGGAGGTTCCTGTGGGGAACGGTCTTCTTGGTCGTGTTGTTGACGCGCTTGGAAACCCTATTGATGGAAAAGGTGATATTGAATCTGATGGTACCGACGCGATTGAGAAAGTAGCGCCGGGTGTTATTGCCCGTCAATCAGTTGATCAGCCGGTTCAAACAGGTCTCAAAGCGATCGATGCGATGGTCCCGATCGGTCGCGGCCAGCGCGAGCTCATCATTGGTGACCGTCAGACCGGGAAGACTGCAGTCGCTATTGATGCGATCATTAACCAGAAAGGTACAGGCGTGAAATGTATCTATGTTGCGATTGGTCAGAAACAATCATCAATTGCATCGGTTGTTCGAAAGCTCGAAGAGCATGGTGCAATGGCTCACACCATTATCGTCGCGGCTGGTGCAGCTGATCCGGCAGCGATGCAGTTTTTGGCAGCGTTCTCTGGTTGTACGATGGGTGAGTATTTCCGCGATCGTGGGGAAGACTCCCTGATCGTTTACGATGACTTGTCAAAGCAAGCTGTCGCATATCGGCAAATTTCGTTGTTGCTACGTCGTCCACCTGGACGAGAGGCTTACCCAGGTGACGTCTTTTATTTGCATTCACGCTTGCTGGAGCGGGCTGCGCGAGTCAATACGGACTACGTTGAACAACTCACCGATGGGAAAGTTAAGGGTCAGACCGGCTCGCTGACGGCTCTTCCAATTATTGAGACTCAGGCGGGCGACGTCTCTGCGTTCGTGCCAACGAACGTGATTTCGATCACAGACGGTCAGATTTTCCTTGAGACGAACCTTTTCAACTCCGGTATTCGTCCAGCGATGAACGCTGGTATCTCGGTATCACGAGTGGGAGGAGCGGCTCAAACAAAGATCGTTAAGAAGCTTGGCGGTGGTATTCGTCTTGCGCTTGCTCAGTATCGCGAACTCGCGGCTTTTGCTCAGTTCGCTTCGGATCTTGACGACGCGACACGTAAGCAACTTGAGCATGGTCAGAGAGTAACCGAGCTGATGAAGCAAAAGCAGTATAGCCCGCAGTCTGTTGCTGAGATGGGCATTGTGCTGTTTGTCGCAAACGAAGGTTTTCTTGATGACGTCGATGTGACAAAAGTCGTTGCGTTTGAAGCAGCGCTCCTTGACTACTTCAATTCAGAGCACGCAACGTTGCGCGATGAGATCAACAAGTCAGGCGATTACAACGATGATATCGCGGCGAAGCTCAAAGCTTGTGTCGAATCTTTCAAATCATCACGGACATACTGAGGCCGGATAGGAAAGGGACACAATATGGCAGTCGGAAAGGAAATTCGCACCCAGATTGGTAGCATTAAAAACACTCAAAAAATTACGAGTGCGATGCAACTGGTTGCGGCCTCAAAGATGCGTAAAGCCCAGGAGCGCATGGGGGCAACTCGGCCATACGCGGATCGTATACTGGAAGTAATTGGTCACTTGGCCTGCGCAAACCCGGAATACAACCATTTGTACCTGGATGAGCGTGAAGTAAATCGTGTCGGCTATATCGTTGTATCGACTGATCGCGGCCTTTGCGGTGGATTAAACGCAAATCTATTTAAGAAAGTTGTCGCTGAACTCGGAGCACATCATGGAAAGGGTGTGGAGGTTGATTTAGCGGCCATTGGGTCAAAAGCACTGGGTTTCTTCCGCAGTTTTGGTGGGAACGTGATCGCTACGGTAGGCCAGGTTGGTGACCAACCGAGTGTTGCTGATTTGATCGGTAGCGTCAAAGTGATGATGGATGCATACGAAGAAGGCAAGATTGATCGCTTGTATGTTGTTTACAACCATTTTGTGAACACGATGACACAGAAGCCAATGTTGCAACAACTGTTACCGCTTCCAAAAGACCAGTCAGTTGACCTGTCTGCTAGCATGGGCACACATTGGGACTACATATACGAGCCTGACGCTCGTGAGGTGTTGGATGCCCTTCTTATTCGTTATGTTGAATCACTTGTTTATCAGTCAGTGGTAGAAAACCTGGCCTGTGAACAAGCGGCGCGGATGGTGGCCATGAAAGCTGCAACCGATAACGCAGGTCAATTGATCGACGACCTTGAGCTTGTCTATAACAAAGCTCGTCAAGCAGCGATTACACAAGAAATTTCAGAAATTGTTGGCGGTGCTGCGGCACTGTAAGCTCGGATTGTTTTAGGAGAAATACGATGAGTAGCGGAAAGATTGTCCAGATCATCGGCGCGGTTATCGACGTTGAGTTCCCGCGTGAATCAGTTCCTCAGGTTTATGACGCGTTGAACGTTGAAGGGAAGCCGATTGTTCTTGAGGTGCAACAGCAACTCGGTGATGGAATCGTTCGCACGATCGCAATGGGCTCCACAGAAGGTCTATCCCGCGGGTTGGGTGTTACCAGTACGAATGCGGCGATTTCTGTCCCAGTCGGTACAGAAACTTTGGGTCGGATTATGGATGTACTGGGCAATCCAATCGACGAAAAGGGCGACATTGGTGAAAAGACGCGCATGCCAATCCACCGCACAGCCCCTACGTTTTCGGAGCAGTCTGCATCGACAGAGTTGCTGGAAACGGGTATTAAGGTCATCGACTTGGTTGCGCCATTTGCAAAAGGCGGTAAGGTTGGACTGTTTGGCGGTGCCGGTGTTGGTAAGACCGTTAATATGATGGAGTTGATTCGTAACATAGCGATCGAGCACTCAGGCTACTCAGTGTTCGCTGGTGTTGGTGAGCGGACGCGTGAGGGTAATGACTTCTATCACGAGATGACAGAGTCAAACGTACTAGACAAAGTATCACTCGTTTATGGTCAGATGAACGAGCCTCCTGGAAACCGTCTTCGTGTTGCACTGACAGGCCTTACAATGGCGGAATATTTCCGTGATGAAGGGCGTGACGTACTGCTATTCGTCGATAACATTTACCGTTATACGCTAGCTGGTACAGAAGTTTCTGCTCTCTTGGGTCGTATGCCTTCAGCGGTAGGCTACCAGCCAACATTGGCTGAAGAGATGGGTGTTCTTCAGGAGCGCATTACATCGACCAAGACAGGTTCGATCACGTCGATACAGGCGGTATACGTACCTGCTGATGACTTGACTGACCCCTCGCCAGCGACAACATTTGCTCACTTGGATGCAACGGTCGTACTGAGTCGTAACATTGCGGCACTTGGTATCTATCCAGCGGTTGACCCATTGGATTCGACTTCACGTCAGCTCGATCCACTTGTAATTGGTCAAGAGCATTATGATGTTGCACGTAGCGTCCAGTCGATCCTTCAGCGCTACAAAGAATTGAAAGATATTATCGCGATTCTTGGTATGGACGAGTTATCTGAGGAAGACAAGATGACTGTTGCACGCGCTCGTAAGATGGAACGTTTCCTATCACAGCCATTCTTCGTCGCGGAAGTATTTACTGGTTCTCCCGGTAAATATGTCTCGTTGAAAGACACAATTCGTGGATTCAAGGGAATCTTGAATGGTGAGTACGATCATCTTCCGGAGCAGGCGTTCTATATGGTTGGTGGTATAGACGAAGCAGTTGAGAAGGCGAAGAGTCTCTAGGGGGTCCTCATGGCAACAACGATGAAGTGTAATGTTGTATCAGCTGAACAATCACTCTATGAGGGTAACGTTCAGATGGTTATCGCTTCAGGTGATTTGGGTGATCTCGGTATTACACCGGGTCACGCGCCGTTGATCACCTCGCTTAAGCCAGGTCCAGTTCGTCTTGTATTTGAAAATGGTGACGATGAATTATTCTTCGTTTCCGGTGGGTTCCTTGAAGTGATTCCATTGCAAATTACAATATTGGCCGATACAGCAGAGCGCGCAGAAAATTTGGATGAAGCGGCGGCGCTTCGTGCTCAGGAGGAGGCGAAGCGGCTTCTTGATGAACAACAATCTGAGTTTGAATATTCACGTGCTGCAATCGACTTGGCTGAAGCGGTTGCACGCATTCGTGTGATTGAACAGCTGCGACAGCGCCGTGCTTAATGTTGTCATTTTGGCTGCCGGTAAAGGCCGCCGGATGCACTCTTCCCTTCCTAAAGTCCTGCACGAAATCGCAGGTGAACCGCTACTCGGACACGTTTTATCAGTTGCCCAATCGCTGATCGACCATTACGGTGGCAGAGTGCATGTGGTAACCGGTCATGGTGCCTCTCAAGTGGACCCTTTTGTGATTGATCGTGGTGCTGAGGTTATTCATCAAAATGAGCAGTTGGGTACAGGCCATGCGCTTCAAATTGCGATGCATGAACTTGGCACTGACGGACAGACTTTGGTTTTGTATGGTGATGTTCCTCTAGTCTCACAAGAGGATATTGAGCCCTTGATAGCAGCTGGAAAATCTCGTCTTGCGGTGCTGTCCGCAGTTGCCAACGATCCAACTGGTTACGGTCGTATTGTGCGTGACGATTATGGCAACATAATCGCCATTGTTGAGCATCACGATGCCTCTCTCGCACAGCGCGATATTTGCGAAATCAATACTGGTATTTATGCAGCTCCGAATTCATTGTTTCAGGATCTCCTTCCACAATTAACTAATTCCAACATGCAGAACGAGTACTATCTGACAGATTGTGTTCGGTTAAGTGTTAATTCGGGGCGCGAGGTCCACGGAATTTCGGGCACAATGACAGCAACTATGGGCGCCAATGATCGTCAGCAGCTCGCTGATCTCAACCGACTGATTCAAAGAAAACGACGGTCCGCTTTAATGGCTCGTGGTGTGACCTTGGTTGATCCAGACACCGTATACCTCAACGGCCGACACCTCGAGATCCATCCAGATACTATTATTGAGCCGCACGTGACGCTCAATGGGCCAATCTCAATCGAATCGAATGTTCGAATTGGGTTTGGTTGTCATTTAACGAACGTCGTGATCGGTGAATATTCTGTCATTAAGCCATACACGGTCGCAGAATCAGCAACCATTGGACGTGAAACTCAAATTGGCCCATTTACCCGGTTGAGACCAGGAACAGCGCTCTCAGATACAACCCACGTGGGTAATTTTTGCGAGATCAAAAATGCCAGCGTAGCCGAGGGCTCCAAGATTAATCATCTTTCCTACGTTGGCGATGCGGTGATTGGCCGGAACGTCAATATCGGCGCAGGCACAATCACTTGCAATTATGACGGTGCGTCGAAATATCAAACGACTCTCGGCGATGATGTATTCATTGGATCCAACACGAGCTTGATCGCACCCGTTACGCTTGGTGATCAGGTGACCACAGGGGCTGGGTCTGTGATCACCAATGATGTCGAGTCTCAAAATCTTGCGCTTGCTCGCAGTAAACAGATTAATATCCCTGGTTACCAAAGACCAAAGAAAACCAAGGGTTAAAGCATGTGTGGTATTGTTGCAGCAATAGCTGAACGTCCAGTGCAATCAATTTTGCTTGAGGGATTAAAGCGCCTAGAATACCGCGGATACGACTCAGCTGGTTTGGCTACATTGGCTGGCGGCCGTATTCAGCGAACGCGTGCTAAAGGGAAGGTTGCTGAACTCGAGTCACTGTTAGGCGATTCAACGGCTAATCAAGGTATCGCACACACCCGCTGGGCTACACACGGGGTTCCATGCATAAAGAACGCTCATCCCCATCAGTCAGGACGTTTTGCCGTTGTTCACAACGGTATCATCGAAAATTACGAGTCGTTGAGGAACGAACTCACTGATCTTGGATATACGTTTGTTTCAGATACTGATACTGAAACCATTGCACACCTTCTTCATTACTTGAGTCAGACATACGACAGCTTCGATACTGTTGTAGCTACGGCTATCAAGCGACTCGAGGGTGCATTCGCTTTGGCGATGCTTGATGAGCAGACTCCAGGCGTCTTATGGGTTGCGCGTCAGGGTAGTCCTCTTGTGATTGGCGTTGGTCACGGTGAGCAATTTGCTGGCTCAGATCAACTGGCGTTGCTTCATGTGACTGATCGTTTTATCTTTTTGAACGAAGGTGACTCGGCAAAGCTCAGACCCCATGCACTTGAAATTTATGATAGTGATCATCAGCCGGTCAAACGGCCTCTTGTTCAGGCTACCACCTCAAGTGAGCAAGCATCTAAAGGGCAATATCGTCACTTTATGGCGAAAGAAATATACGAACAACCCAACGTCGTGCTAACGACGCTTCAAGGGCGGCTTGGAAAGAATCAAATTTTGACTGGCGTTCTCGGCCCCCAAGGTGATCAACTGCTAGCAGAAGCCAAGGCTGTACAAATCGTCGCATGCGGCACCAGTTATCACGCAGGACTTGTTGCCAAGTACTGGATTGAAAGTTTGGTCGGTATTCCTTGCCAAGTCGAAATTGCAAGTGAATACCGATATCGCAAAGTTGTCACGTTACCGAACACATTATGGATTGCAATTTCACAATCGGGTGAGACAGCAGATGTATTATCTGCACTCCGACATATCGATCCGACTAATGTCTTGACAACCCTTGCGATTTGTAATGTGGCAACATCCAGCCTGGTTCGCGAGACTGATCTTGCGTTATTAACCGAAGCAGGCCCCGAAATAGGTGTTGCTAGTACCAAAGCTTTTAGCACGCAATTAACAGTTTTGTTGTTGCTCGCGGGTCTGATGGCTAAAAATCAATCTGCCCCAGAATTCAGTGAATCCAACTTCGTTCAGGTCCTTCAGCAGCTCCCACGCTTGCTAGAAGAGGCGCTTACATTAGAGCCCCAAATTCAAGTTATTTCTGAGCAGTTCATTAATAAGCAACATACTCTCTTTTTAGGGCGAGCCACCATGAATCCAATTGCAATGGAGGGCGCCTTAAAGCTTAAAGAATTGTCTTATATTCATGCCGAGGCATACCCTGCTGGTGAGTTGAAACACGGTCCACTAGCACTCGTCGACGAGACAATGCCAGTGGTTGCCGTTGCTCCAAATGACGAACTGGTAGAAAAGCTTCGGTCGAACTTATCAGAAGTTAAGGCGCGTGGTGGGCAGTTAATCTTATTTGCAGATTTTGCGGTTGCGACAGAAGCGTCTGATGAAATCACTCAATGTGTAATACCACAGACAGATCCGCTGATTGCCCCTATCGTCTTTACATTGCCGTTACAGCTTCTCTCTTATCATGTTGCGGTGCTTCGTGGCACTGATGTTGATCAGCCGCGCAATTTAGCAAAATCAGTGACTGTGGAGTAGGTCAGATTGGACAATACTTTTCGGATGAGTATTTAGGTTGTCTTTTCTGCGAAGTTTTCAAAAGGTTTAACAATCTCCTTTCAAAATTTTTTAAAAAAGATATTTAGAACGACAAGAAAGATTGAAGTTTAGACGGAGGAAACATCCTATTGTTCGTGGAAAAATGAAAATCGGATATAAGATACAAATCAATTTATCCTGCGCGTAACATTCTCTTTAAGGTCTCAATAGAGGTATCTTTCAATTCGTCCCATTTGCTTTGGTTATTGATTATTGTTTCTGCCTCCTCCATCAATTGTCTTGCGAGCGTCCTGTAACAACCAACGATTTCTTCATAAACGTCTGAAGTAAAATTTTCAGTGTTATGGGCCATTATTATCTTATCTACATTTCCGCCGAGTATTTGGTCTGCTACCTGCAAATCATTTTGTTGATATCCTCCAGAAAAGACCTCTGAAATTATGCTGAATATGCAATATTTGCAGCAACATCAGATGATTGCTCATCGCCGATATAAAAATCCACAGCACCATTTCCTATTACAATGCCTGCGCACGCAGCAAGAGTATCCAATTTTTCGGTCTGCGCTTTTGCAAAAGAACTCATAAATAAAAGCACTAAGAAAGTTGTAAAGACTGAGTATATTTTCCTCACCAAATAACTCCTGTATCTGTTGGAGAAATGTCATATTTAATAAGATATGTAGTATCGTCAACTTGCACCTAATTTGTCAGCGTGAAGTAACAACCGGGTTCGAGTCTCAGCCTGTGTGATACGGATCAAGACCGTGAACAGTCTGTTGACGCAAGCGAGAAAATAATTACTTGTGAAAAATGTAACGATTAATACGCTTTGGTTCGTTGTCACTATCGGGCTTTCATGTGTGAGTTTGGCGTCTCCCTTCCAGTTGGTTTGTAAATCTCAGGACACTGATATGCTGGTTCCTCTTGCGGTTGATCTTGAGCGACAAGAAGCCAGTTTTGGTGGGATTGAAGAGCGGCAACCAATGGATTTTCAGTCTGATCAATTTATCGTTTGGTCCAAAGTCATTCAATACAACGAGGGCCTTGAGAATAGCTCTGTATCATTCGAGATATTCATGTTTGACAGGCTCAACGGAGAATTAACGACAGAGTTTGTCAGTACGGATAAACCGATGAATAAAATGCTAGGTGAGACCCTGTTTTATTCTTGCCGTAAAGATGAGAAAGTGTTGTGAATACCGGGTTCAAAGTCCTTATTTGAGAAACTTTTCTATCCCACTTATACCCAGCATTTGGCTGCTTTTCTTGCGTTCGGACCAAGTATGCTTGGATGTTTGGACGTATACAGGTCGTTCCCAATTCTGTTTGCAACTTGAATGGGCGCGATGGTTAATTGTTTTCGAAGAGGAGTATTTGGAATCAAGTAAGCAAATATGGAAGTCCAGAGTTTCTTCGGAACCCATTGTCTAGCAGTCGGAGTGGCCCACTTATGATTGATCAACACGGTACGGTGTTTGGTAGATTTTAGGTCAATTCTGAAGGTGGACGTACACAAAATCGATTAAATTGATGCATTTATATGAAGGGTTAAATCGCGACTTACCAAAAGTCAGAGAAATCTTTTGCCGGGACCGGTCCGACATTTGATATTTTTTGGTGGTGACTTCTGATTGTGTAATTACCTATTTTTTTTGTCTCGTTAATTTCAGATTCAATTTAAGAAGCTGATAAAACAAAAAAAGAATAACTCCGGTTCCAATCGTATCTCCAACGATGAAATGCAAGGTGTACTGCAGTGCTTGATCCAGCGGTACAACGCCCGACACCGTCTGATTTATCGCAGATAAAATTCCTGTGCTAAATGACAGAAGCAACGCAAAAATCATTGCCCCGGTGATAGTTAACTGATTTTTATCGACATCACCAAATACGTCCCAATTTGCGTTGTTGAGGAGATGCAGCCACAATGGATAAAGCAACGCGACGATCAGATTAAAAATCAGCATTTCTAGGATGAGGTCTACAGGGCCTAGTTGTAATGAGATGTACGTTCGCCCAATCAAAATGACCGGCAAGAACCACCAACGCAGCAGATAAAAGGACAAAAAGATCACCCCAGCAGGTAAATAGATAATGCTTGCGTATCGCGTGATTTCAAAATTTAACAAACTTTCGATTGGATAAATGCAGTATCGCTGGAACTCGAATGCCGCCAAAACGCTAATAATTAGCACTACGATGAGGTTTGGGCGGTTATCGAGTATTCTTAAGAGCAAAAGGGCATCCGTTTTAGTATTGATTCTCTAACTGTTTTGAAAGTGCCCTTTAAAATCGAGAGTTGCAACCAATCATTTGTATCAATCGAATAAATGAGGTATCGAAATGGGATTATCGACTGAACGCGCGTTGAATCTTCTGCGGGTGATAGAAAAAGCGGAAGAGATCTCACAGCGCGAGTTGGCAGAACAGGTCGACGTCAGTTTAGGTACTGCGAATCAGACGATTCGGGCGCTTGTTGGCGCGGGCATTCTCGAGACGAACGTTGTAACAACATCCAAGGGCAAGCGTGGGCAGACATATCATTTGACTGCGACAGGCCAAGAGCAGCGAAAGCAACTCGCACAACTCCGGATTAGAGAATGTGAACAGGATATTCAAAGCCTAGAAAGCGAAATTAATACTCTCAAGCAAGAAATTTGATGATTTATCATTTTACGCATGAGCCGATTCGAAAAGAAATAGATTCCTCTGGATTCATTGGGCTTGAAGGGTGTCGGCTTGAATACTTTATCGAAGCAGGACTTCACTTAAATCAGCCTCGTTCGTCTGAATTGAGCTATCAATGGCGAGCAACCAAAAAAGATTACAAAGCGCGTGGGCGCTATGTTTGGTTTACTGAGCAGACGTTTTGCTATTCGATGGGGAATCCGGAGGTTCAAAAAGTAAGATATGCATTCAATCCAAAAGACATTCGCGCATTTAATTGGCCATCGATTATGGAAATGGCTTCTTCTGACAAAAAACGTTTTGCTGCGATGAAAGTAGTGAGCGAATACGGAATGGGTCTTGGTGATGATCCTTTAAAGTGGTGGGTTACGTTCGAAGAAGTGTCCTTGGATCACTGTCAGGACGTGACCGAAGTCGGAAACTTCCCGGTAGCTGCATCGTCATAGATTGGTCGAGATAATTGGCGCGATCAAACCGCCGATTAATAATCCGACAATGTAGCTCATGGATGCCGATACAGTTCGTTTTCTTGAAGACCGCTCTCGATCGTCGGTGAATTCAACGTCGTCAAATTCACTTTTGAAAATCGAGACTGGGAGACTGTTCGAATGGATAGGCTCAGAGACGTGGGCCCATTGGCTGTAAAGTTTAAAAACCCAAAAGAAGCAGGGAGCGATGCACGCGACAACGGCCAAAATCAACGTGTTATCGAACACAAACCCCAGGCTGAATCCGAAGATCAAAGCGAACAGTGATGAAACAACAATCATATCTCTCTCCTGTCAGTGATATGGAGTCATAACAACATCTTGTGGTTAATGGCAGTGTAGACTACTACATCTAGTGAAACAACATTGATAAGGATTACCTTGTGAATCAATATTTTCATGATTTGATTGTTGATACGGATGGGCTTTCGATGCACTCAATCACAGGTGAAGTTGAAAAGTTTGTCAGAGAGCAAGGGATATCTTATGGGTTATGTCAGCTGTCAGTTCTTCATACGTCGGCGTCATTGCTCATTCAAGAAAATGCCTCAACTGATGTGCAACGAGATATTGTTCGATTTTTGGACTTGCTTGCACCGATGGGGCAAGGCCGGTATGAACATGAGTTTGAAGGCCTTGACGATATGCCGGCCCATTTGAAGACGGTTTTGACTCAGACTCATTTGACGTTAAGCGTTCGTGACTCTCAGCTAGTCCTCGGGATGTGGCAGGGAATTTTTCTCCTCGAACACCGCACTCGCGGATCAAAACGACAAGTTCAAATCCATTTGGTTGGTTAGGCCTTACTGCGATTGTTGTAGCGAGCCAAGAATCGTTGTTCGTTTGGTTTCGACATGCTGGATCAGAATCGCCTCGAGTCGATTGGGATCTCTAGCCTCAAGAGCGGTAATCATTTCTTCATGCTCAGAGACCGCCTTTGCCCAGCTTTCGCGCGTCATTTGTGCGGAGAAGCGAGCACGCCGTACTTTGGCAGAGAGGCTGTTAATTGTATCCACTAATGTTTGATTCCCACTTCCCTCAGTAATAAGTTCGTGAATCAGCCGATTAGTTTCGAAGTATTCAGTCACTTCGTTCTTTTGGTAATGCGTGACCATTTGATTATGAATTTGCCGGATCTGCTTGATTTGATCGGTTTGCATGTGCAGAGCAGCGAGTCGGCCTGCCAACCCCTCGAGTGATGCCATAATTGGAAGAATTTCCGTGACATCGTCATGGCTGACAACGCTGACGATTGCACCACGATTTGGCTGAAGCTCAACAAGCCCCTCGGTGGCCAAAGAGCGAATAGCTTCGCGTAAGGGTGTACGACTGACCCCCATATTTTGGCAGAGTTCATTCTCGTTGAGCCGTGTGCTAGGCGCTAATTCGCCGGAATCAATAAGGAGTCTAAGCCGCTCTGCAACCTGAATATGAAGTGGTGCTCGAACAACGACATTTGAGTACAACGAGTTAATCCTTCCTCAGATGTTCCGCCATTAGGATAGCGACATGTTCTGCTTTACGAGGGGTGTTGTCAGCAATTTGATGTCGGCAACTGGTGCCGTCTGCAATGATCCGTGCGGTTGCATTTGCCTCACGCACAGCGGGAAGCAGATTCAGTTCTGCCATTGCCAGGGACTCTTTCAGAGTCTCTTTCTGATAACCGAAATGCCCGGCCATTCCACAGCATGATGTCTCAATGACCGATACTTTCAGCCTCGGAATCCGTTTAAGGAGTGCTTCTACTGGGGCCATCGAGCGAGCTGCTTTCTGATGACAATGTCCGTGAATTAGAACTTCAGAGCATCGAGCCTCGACGAGATTCAAGCTTGCTCGTTCTGCTTTCAGTTCACTTTCGATGAACTCTTCAAAGAGAAACGCATGTTTCGCAATTAATTTGACATCGTCACTTGGAAGCAACACCTGAAATTCATCACGTAATGTCAACAGACACGACGGCTCAAGACCCACCACTGGGATCCCTTTTCGAACCCACGGCATGATAGTTTCAACGAAGCGCGCTGCTTCTTCTTTGGCTTGGTCAATCAGGCCTGATGCAAGGAATGTGCGACCGCAGCAAACAGACCGATTGTCGGGTTTTGGTTCGATCACCTCATACCCCATTGCTTCCAGGACTTCACGTGCGGCATAGAGATTTTTTGTTTCGAATGATCTGTTAAATGTATCTCCAAACAGAATCACAGTCGGCTTGTCGGTTGTCGGTTCGCTGGCTGGCTCGCGATACGATTTATCCCAGATTGGCAGTTGTCGATCTTTTGCTAAGCCAAGTATTTTCTCGGTGAGCCAAGGAAGCCCAGGAATCTGGTCACGGAGGTTTGCGAGCCATGGGGCCTTTTTTATCCATGGGGAATAATATGGCAGGTAAGCAATCAGCTTATCGCGGAGACCGATACCCAATCGTTTGCTACGTTGGTAGAGCACCTCTGTTTTCATTTTGGCCATATCAACGCTGGTTGGACACTCGTTCTGACATGCCTTGCAGCCAACGCAGAGTTTCATGGTTTCAATCATCTCTTCGGATGTTAATGCATCGGGACCAAGCTGGCCGGATAAGGCCAGTCTCAGCGTATTAGCTCGGCCACGAACTAAGTCTTTTTCGTTTTTGGTTACGCGATATGAGGGACACATCACGCCAGGATCGGTTTTGCGGCAAGCCCCGTTGTTGTTACACATTTCGACCGCACCAGCGAAACCTCCCCAGTCAGACCAATCAAATCCAGTATCGAATGTTCCATGGATGGTTACTTGATTCGCATAGTCCGGGTTAAAACGAAACAATGTCCGATCATCATGTTTTGGTGGATCAACGATTTTGTTCGGATTGAATATCCCTTGGGGATCAAGTCGTTCCTTGACTTGTTCAAACAGATTAACCATGTCTTGGCCAAACATATCCTTGTGGAATTCAGACCGCGCAATACCGTCCCCGTGCTCGCCTGAATGAGATCCCTTATATTCACGCACCATTGAAAACGCATCTTCGGCGACCGCTCGCAAGGCTTCGGCCCCCATTTTTTGCTTTAAATTAAGTACCGGGCGAACGTGTAAGGTGCCGACAGATGCATGCGCGTACCAGCAACCACTGGTCCCGTGTTTTTCGAAAACTTCCGTCAATCGTCGCGTGTACTCAGCGAGGTCTTTGAGCTCAACTGCGCAGTCTTCGACGATCGAGATTGGCTTGGCATCACTACGCATTGACATCATGATGTTGAGGCCCTGTTTTCTCACTTCCCAGATTTGTTTTTGGAAAAATGAATCCTCTGCTCTGACAACGGAGTCAGGTTGACCGAGGTCAGACATCATGACCTCAAGTTGGTTGAGGCGCTGAATATTTTCTGCCTGATCTTCCTTCGAAAACTCAACGAGCAAGAGCGCATCAGGCCCTCCTTTAACAAACTGATTGACCGTCTTGGCAAACATCGGGATGTCACGTGAGAGATCGATCATTGTCCGGTCGACGAGTTCAACTGCAGATGGACCTAGGGTCACAAGATGTTGTGCAGCATCCATTGCCGCGTAAAAGGTCTTGAAGTGACAAACACCTAGGGTCTTGTTCGTCGGAATTGGCGAGAGTTTGAGCTCCAACTCTTCAAACAGCCCCAAGGTACCCTCACTGCCAACGAACAGATGCGCGGGATTGCAGGGAGTGCCTGGCCAGCATCCTGAACCCCCTTTTCCATCTGGAATCAGAGCATCAATGTTATAACCACCCACACGACGCATTAGTTGTGGAAGCCGAGACTCGATTAAATTTTTATGTGTCGCTCCGAGACATAGAAGCTGGCCCAAAAGATCAGTTCGCTGTTCTAAATCTGACACGGATAGTCGTTGGTCTTCGGGTGTTAACTCTTGCCAGTGTGTGACCGAACCATCGGCCAATAATGCTTTAACACTCTGCACATTATCGCGCATCGTGCCGTACCGGATACTGCGAGAACCACAACTGTTGTTTCCTGTCATACCGCCAAGTGTTGCGCGACTTGAGGTCGAAACGTCGACGGGATACCAAAGACCTGTTGACTTCAGCTTTGCATTGAGATGATCCAGAACGATTCCTGGTTCGACATGGCAAATCCGTTTCTCAACATCGAGATGAACCAATTGATTGAGATATTTCGAATAGTCGATGACTAGCGACCGGTTGATGGTTTGTCCGTTTTGGCTCGTTCCACCACCGCGACCTGTGAGACAAATGTCAAATTCTTTCGCGATATCGATTAAAGCGCGTAGGTCATCTCGAGTTGTAGGGATAACGACCCCAAGTGGAAAGATTTGGTAGTGACTCGCATCTGTTGCATATCTGCCAAGGTCAAACCGAGAAAACAGGATTTCGCATTGCGTATTGTTTTCGATTTGGTGTTTGAGGCGACGTAATTCACTGTCGTCTAATTGACGTGTTGAGTTTGGTCGCTGGCTTTCACTCACAGGCGGAATGGTTAATGTGTTCATCGTTTTGTTGACCGGGTTTATTTTGCATACAAAATACGTTATTCATATTATCTTCTAAAACCACGTTTTGACAAAGTCCACGAGTGATGTCTAATCACCGTAAATACAAGGGTTGAATTAATGGCCTACAGGGCGGGACGACATTTCCTACAAATACCCGGGCCAAGCCCAGTGCCAGATCGAATTTCGCGAGCGATTGATGCAGCCGTTATTGATCATCGGGGACCAGATTTTTCTGAATTGGGTTTGTCAGTTCTTTCGGGTATGCAGCGAATTTTCAAAACTCAGGCTCCTGTTGTGATCTACCCAAGTTCTGGAACTGGGGCGTGGGAAGCCTGCCTTTCAAACGTATTAGAAGCTGGCGACCGAGTGTTATTTTATGAGACTGGTCAGTTTGCGACCTTATGGAAGCAAATGGCAGATCGGTTGGGTATTGAAACGGAGCTTCTCGAAGGAGATTGGCGCAATGGTGTTGATGCGGATCGAATCGAAGCCCGACTACGCCAAGACACCCAGCAGTTAATTAAAGCGGTGTGTTGTGTTCATCACGAAACCAGTTGCGGACTCACATCAGATATCGTAGCAGTTCGGCAGGCGATTGATCTTGTAGGTCATTCGGCCCTATTGATAGTTGACAGTATTTCTGGTCTGGCATCAGTTAATTATGAGCACGATAAATGGGGTGTTGATGTGACTATTTCCGGCTCCCAGAAGGGCTTGATGATGCCGCCAGGTTTAGGGTTCAACGCGCTGTCAGATCGTGCACTTGAGGCCGCTAAGCAAGGCGGCTCAAAACGCTCTTATTGGGATTGGCAAGAAATGCTTACCTCAAACTCTTCAGGTTATTTTCCATACACGCCAGCCACTACCTTGCTTTATGGCTTAAGAGAAGCGATCGCCATGCTGGAGGAAGAAGGGCTCGATAACGTCTTTGCTCGACACCAGCGTCTTGGCGCTGCCTGTCGGGAGGCCGTTGCTGTGTGGGATCTGGAAACGGTTTGCCAGAACCCGGCCGAACATTCGAACGCGTTAACGGGCATTATGCTACCCGAGGGCCATGATGCTGATCGCGTTCGAGGCGTGATTTTGGACAAGTTTGATATGTCGCTTGGTACGGGGCTTGGAAAAATTAAAGGAAAAGCCTTCCGTATTGGTCATCTAGGTGATATCAATGATTTAACTCTCATGGGCGTCCTTTGTGGCGTGGAAATGGGCCTTGACCTGGCTGGCGTGCCGCATCAGTCAGGTGGTGTTGAAGCCGCAATGCGGTTTTTATCGCGGTAAAACTGACTCCAAACATAAACAACGGAGAAAATAATGAAAAAACTACAACTGGCAACTTCGGTTGCTGTTCTATCGGCCGCTTTCGCTGCCTCCTCATTTGCAGCTGATGTCACGCTCAAATTCGGACACGTTGGTAAGCCAGGATCTTTGTTCGAAGCAAGTGTGAATGCATATGCTCAGTGTGTAAACGACGAATCTAACGGAAAAATTGAAGTTCAGACATTCGGTTCGTCTCAGCTTGGGAAAGATAAAGAGCTGTTACAAAAACTGAAGCTGGGCCAAGTTGACTTTGCTTTGCCGTCATCGGTGATGTCGTCAGTATCTGACGAGTTTGGTGTGTTTGAGATGCCATACATCATTAAAGATCGTGAGCATATGAAGCGGGTTCAAGAAAAGTTGGGAGGCACTTTCCAAGCTGCTGCTCAGGCCAAGGGATACCATATTATTGGCTATTTTGAGAATGGTTTCCGTCACATCACAAATAACACTCGCCCTGTGAACGTGCCTGCCGATCTTGAGGGTGTAAAGTTAAGAACGCCGAAGGGTGCGTGGCGTGTGAAAATGTTCAAGCTTTATGGCGCTAACCCAACTCCTATGGCGTTTTCTGATGTTTTCACAGCACTGAAAACTGGTGTCATCGACGGGCAAGAAAACCCATATGCGCAGATCGCATCTGCGAAATTCCAGGAAGTACAAAAGTACTTATCGATTACCGGGCACGTTTACACCCCTGCATATATCTTGTCGTCGAAGAAGCACTTCGAAAAGCAACCAGCTGGCGTGCGTCAGGTTCTCAACAGTTGTGCTACGTCGACACAAACCTTTGTGTACCGCAAAGCAGCTGCGCTTGAAACAGAGCTTTTGGACGTAATTAAGGCAGCTGGTGTGGAAGTGAATAATGCTGATAACGCAGCGTTCATCAAGGCGTCGAAGCCGATTTATGATGAGTTTGCATCGTCAGTTGATAGTGGTGCGCAGCTGATTAAAACGGTTCAAAGCCTCGCAAATTAGTCATTCGGTAAAGACCAAACAGCGGCCCAGTCGGGCCGCTCATTTTTACACGTCAGGAGTATCGTGTGATTCGGTTCGCTAAAGCTGTTGACCAGCTGCTTGTGTGGTTTATTTTATTTCAGATGATCGCTCTCACCGCGGTTGTGATCTTCGCAGTTCTTGCGCGTATTACCGGCAATTCAGTCTCTTGGTATGATGAAATCGCAGCGATACAGCTTGCGTGGCTTACCTATTACGGTGGGGCATATGCAGCGTTACATCGGCGCCATATTGGATTTGACTCGGTGTTACTCGCAATCCCAATGCCAGTGAGGGCATGGGCTGTTATTTTTGCTGAAGCGATCGTTGTCGGATTTTTTGCTCTACTCGCCTACACCGGATATGAAGTGCTGGTGGTTCTTGAAGGCGAATACCTCGTGTCACTTACTTGGATTCCTATTCAACTCACGCAATCAGTGATTCCAATCGGTGCATCCCTATTCGTACTGTGCGAAGTGCTTAGTTTCCCTGATTACTTTAAGAAGACATGCGCCGGTATTTCACTTGAGCATGCAGAGATCGAAGAAGAAGTGGAAACTGAATTGTCCAAAGCAGGAGTCAAGTCATGATCGTTTTTATTATGTTCGTGATCTTAGTGGCGCTGATTTGTATCAATGTGCCAATCGCAGTCGGTCTGGCTGTGGCCGCTATTTTCGGTCTTGCAGTGACAGAAGGCGTCGATAGTATCGTCACGCTTGCGCTCGATATGTACGATGGATCAACCAAATTCTCATTGATTGCTATTCCAATGTTCGTGTTGGCCGGTGCAATCATGAATGCCGGAGGAATCACCGATAAACTAATTAATTTTGTAAACGCCATTATCGGTTTTGTGCGTGGTGGCCTTGCAATGGTCAACATCGGTGTCAGTCTCTTCTTCGCCGAAATATCAGGTTCAGCCGTGGCCGACGTTGCAGCACTGGGATCGGTTTTGATTCCGCAAATGAAAAAGCGGGGCTACTCGGCGCCACTTGCTGCCGCTGTGACATCATCGTCGGCATCTCTTGCGATCATCATTCCGCCGTCGATCCCGATGATTTTGTATGCGACATCGGCCGGCACCTCGGTCGAACAACTCTTTGTTGCAGGAATTATCCCGGGTCTTCTCGGTGCATTCGGCCTTATGGGGATGGCCTATTATTTCGCAAGAAAGTACAACTTGCCCACAGA
>CACAXU010000016.1 GCA_902536515.1 uncultured Litorivicinus sp.
ATCACTGACAAAACTAAGGCTGACATATGATCGGGAATACCACGACTGAATAAAGCCACCGCCACACCCCAGAATGCGAGGATCAATGCCCATAAGAGAAGCGAACCCTCGTGCGCACCCCATACCGCACTCATACGAAAATGCCAGGGCAAGTCTATATTTGAGTTGCCTGCGACGTATTTAACGCTGAAATCATGAGCCAGAAAGCCATACATCAATACACCGAAGGAGACCGCCAGAGCCAACCCTTGCAGGAGGGCCAAAGGCTTGGCTGTGGCACAAAATCCGTCTTGGCTGGTCAGATATCCGTATAAAGGAAACGTCGCTAAACAGATGGATACAGCGAATGCGAGGACAAGTGCAAAGTGTCCGATTTCAGGAATCACTACTTCTGCCCTCCCATCATTTGATCAAGTTTTCCGGATTGCCTAAGTGCTTCGGTGACCTCAGGTGGCATGTAATTTTCGTCGTGCTTGGCAAGGACCTCACTTGCAACGAATTGCCCTGAACGAATGCGACCCTGCACCACTACGCCCTGGCCTTCTCTGAATAAATCGGGAAGGATGCCTTCGTAGGTAACGCGAACGTTATGATCAAAATCAGTGACATCAAAAGCAACTTTAAGGCTCTGCGGGTCACGATCCACAGTCCCATCCGCGACCATCCCACCGACACGAATCATTTGCGCAGAGGGAGCTTCGCCCTTGGCAATTTGAGTTGGTGTGAAAAATAGGTTGATGTTTTGACTCAGCGCAAACATGACTAAGCCAACCGCAATCCCAAATCCTGAAACTAACCCGAGAACTATCAATAAACGTTGCTTGCGTTTAGAGTTCATGCGTCTCCTCTCGTTCCAAATTCCGTTGAATCATACGTACCGCCCGTCGGTGCTGACGGACATTATCCAACGTCAATCCACCGAGAACTAAAAGCCCTAGTCCATAAATGGGCCACACATAAACTCCGTGAGGTTCCATTTCAAAAAATGCTGCTAAGGAAGCAAACTGAAACTCAAGCACGACTGACCAACTCCCTCACCCAAGCAGAACGGCGCTCCCGCTCGAGAACAATCGCTCGCATTGAGCCGAGGATCAGATAAGCAGCAGCAACGTAATAACCAAGAATATTAATCAATAGTGGGATCCACATCGAGGCTGGCATCGCTGGCTTCTCTGTGAGTTTCAGACTTGCTGGCTGATGCAATGTGTTCCACCACTCGACCGAATATTTAATGATCGGTAAGTTCACAACGCCGACCAAAACCAAAATCCCGCACGCCTTACCCGCCTGATCAGGATCTTGGATCGCGGCGCGTAAGCCAATGACCCCAAGATACAGAAACGCCAAGATCAACATGGAAGTTAACCGTGCATCCCAGACCCAATAGGTGCCCCATGTCGGTTTACCCCAGACCGCACCGCTGATGAGTGAGAGTGCTGTGAAAGCAAAACCCATGATAGCAATGGACTGCATTGCCACATCAGCAAGTTTCATTTTCCAAACGAACAAAACCACAGCGCAGACGGCCATTGCCGCATAGAGCGCTTGCGCCAGAAAAGCGACTGGCACATGAAGATAGATGATGCGATAACTGTTGCCCTGCTGATAATCAATAGGTGCAAAAGCGAGCCCCCAAAGAGAGCCAGTAATCAAAAGGGTCAGTGCTAACCGACCACAAACCAGTTGCCAGCGGCCAGCGCGCTCATAGAACCATCGGGGTGAGCCCCATTGATGAAACCAACGCCAACCCATTAGTTAGAACCTCCAATATTCAATCGAATTGCCGCAGAGACCGCGATCGGAACGACAGTCGCCGCAACCACACTAAATGCTCCCAGCAACGCCAATAAGGGCAATGTGTCAGATCCATCCATGGCTCGAATCAAAACGCCAGCGGCCAATATAACTATCGGCACAAACAGAGGCATCATGACTAAGACCCCAAGGATACCAGATCGAGACGATCCGAGGGTAAGTGCGGCACCCAGCCCAGAAAAACAGGTCAAGGCAGGTGTCGCAATGACCAAAGTCACTAAAAGTGCCCATAGCACGTCCGTAGGTACTGACAGCATGATCCCTGCAATTGGTGTAATCAGAATTAAGGGCAGCACATGGAAAAGCCAATGCGCAATTAACTTTAGACCAACGAGCCATGCCAACGGTCGATTCAGAAATAGCCATTGCTCTAATACACCATCCGAAAAGTCGGATTGAAATAAATGCTCGGTATTTAGTAGTAGTGCAAGCAAGGTCGCTACCCAGATCATTGCCGAACCAATTTCTGATAACAAATCAGAGTCCGGTGCAAGTGCAAGTGGCAGCATTGAAACGACCAATATGAGAAACCACATGGGCTTGAAGATCTCCCCGGGCCGAGCCACGTTCAGCTTCAATTCCCGAGTCAACATCCGTCTTTCAAGTGACATGATCCAGTTCCAATGTTGTGTATTTGAGTGATTGTGGTGGTTGATGGGTCGTGAAAAGACAAATCCCCCCAGCTGCAGAATGCCAAGTAATTCGTGTATCAAGAGTTTTGACCATCTCGACATCAAGAGCCGTGTAAGGCTCATCAAGAATCCAGATTGGTGCCTTAACACACCACAAGCGTGCTAATGCACACCGCCTTCCTTGACCCTGCGAAAGCTCTTTGACGAGCGAGTCATGATACCCTTTTAACCCAACATCGCTCAGCGCACGCTTCAGGTGATCGTCGTCAGATCCCGTCAGAAATTTTAAGTTGTCTAATACGGTCAAGTCCTTGGTGACTTGAGGCTTATGGCCGATATAGAGAATTTGCTCCAAGCACTCTTTTAGGGGCAACTGATTCATCCGAATTGTCCCTGTTTGAATGTCGAAAAGTCCTGCTATTGTTCGTAACAGGGTCGTTTTACCGGCGCCATTGGGCCCTGCAACCCGCAGAATTTGCCCTGGATTGAGCGTCATTGACAAATTTTTGAATAATAAGCGATCATCACGCTCGCAGCTGAGTTTGGAAATTTCGATATCAATCGGCTCAAAAATCATGGCAGGATTGTACCGGAAACAGGGCCTGGGACTCGAGGGAAGAGTCGTGATAACCTCGTAATTATCAAAAACAGCGATTCAGCGATGTCCCGGTAGCTCAGTCGGATAGAGCGGCCGCCTCCTAAGCGGCAGGTCACAGGTTCGATTCCTGTTCGGGACACCATTGATTAATAAATAAAGTGTTTAAATACAATATTTTATATAATACCATCTGTTTCTAATGCCCTTAAATTAGCAACAATTTAGATACAATTGGCGGTGCAATGGCAAAAGGCTTCTTCACCGTCGCAATGAACTGTCCTAGCACTGAAAAAGCTCATCACGCCGCTAGAGAAACTTCCTTCAGAGTCCCCTATGAGGACTGCAAAACTGTCTACAAGGCATTTGAGGCGATCTATCCGGGTATTCAGTTATTCAGCGAAGGGATCAACTTCGGCGTGATAGCACAGAATCTTGAGGGTCATATCCTGCGGAAAGTCATGCTCAAAGGTGTTCAATAGAACATCTTCGCCCTACCCATCCATGACGCTGTTGCTGTTGAACTGGATCATATGAGTTGGGCTTGTGATGCTATGAGAGTGTGTTGAGAGGCAGAGATGAAGGAGATTCACAAGGGTGCTAAGGCCACCATCAGTATAGAGATTGCTGGCGTTAAACACGCTTAATTTGGGTCAGTTCTCGAAATAGAAAAATTCTTGTATAGGACAGTTTGTTTGGGAGCTGCTCTGAGGTTTCTAGATTTTAAATAGCGATAGAGATCAATTCGATATATCCCATGATGTGTTCGGACGGCATCATATCCTGGCCTTAAGGTTGCGTAGCCGTCATTCCTAAATTTCAGCTCGCCGTTAGCGTAAACTCGAAGAAAACCGCTTTTTTCAGTTGTCCAATTGGCATGGACTTGGATTTTAGTCCATTTTCCACGCACATCATCAACTAACTTTTTTCCCCGAAAGAACAAGCCATACTTTATTTCTTCAAAAAACAAATATTTCCTAGAGTTCTTTTTTTTATTCTTTTCGCTGATGAGTTTGTACTGGCTATGGATATTCTTAGCGGGGAAAATACTGAGATAATCTTCCGGGAAAAAAATCTCCCACTGATACCAGATCTCACCACGCTCAGGTAAACGATTATTTATTTCGGCTCTATCTTTTCCACCGTCACAATCACTCCACTTCGACCCGTCAGGTTGCTTATTTTCGCCACAATCACCATCGCTAACCTCAAATCGGATGACCTGATCATCACCACCCAAAGGATCTGGAACAAACACGATTTGTTCTGCCCTAGAAATCAAACTCGTCGGTCGCAGTCGCCATTGAATACCCTTTCCAGCCCTATCTATCTTAGTGTATTGCTCATCACCGGATTTTTTTGAGCCTGAATTTTTATTCCAATTACCTGCACTTGAGGTTTGCATAGCCACCAGGGCACCGAAAACAATCAAAAACAGTTTGCAAAATACGAATTTCTTCATGATTTGGACGCTCTTTGTATAGCCTCATTGTCTTTGCCTATATCGTATCCGGTCGATTCGTCAAAAGCACTCCCTAGCAAACCTAGGCAGATAATGAGCTAGCGCTAATCGCTTTAGTAAATGACTGTTTGCGACTAAATTTGAATCTTTGTCGCAACATCAGTACTTCTGTATCGATATAAGGCGGCTTTTTATCAGCAAGAGGTAAATTTCGTTGAGCTCGTTAAAACATTTATTAACTATCCTCATCTCGTGTTCCATAGTGACATGTGAGGCAACTGATAAAATTGCTTATGGTAAAGGATGGTTGACATATCGACCGGGTCTCTCCGCCGTTACCAAAAATCCCGCCAGTTATAGGTTGGAGGATTTTGATACTTTCGAATTTAGGTTGGATCACGGAGGTTGCCCACGAGGAAGTCGAAGGCCAGGTAGCTATAACAACTGTGTTCACGATCGACAAAGAATAGAAGCAGGTTTCGACTTCGCAAAACTTAAAACGTTCAACGGGTACAAGTCTGTAAAAAAGTTCTTCCGTGGCAATTTACTAATACCTAATGCGACTGACTTCCCAGACCTTTTAGGAGTAGGAACGCTGATAAACCAAGTGAAATATGGAGATAAAACGCAGCCGATTTGGAACTTGTGGTTCAAGACTAAGAGAGGAGAAATATCAATAGAGCTAGCGAACGGTACTTCGTGCATAGTTGATGAGAAATATTTTCCTAGAGACCAGTGGCTGGAGCTTGAAATACACGTTGATTATTCGGTGAACGCTAAATTTGTTCGGTCAAATACTTCTTTTTTTAATTATATTGTGAACGGCAAAACTGTGTGTTCGTCCTATTTTCCAGTGATCACGAAGCAATCACTGCAAGATACGTCTAAGGATCACCTTTATTTTAAATGGGGTATCTATGACGCTTGGGTATCTGATTGGCTGGTTCTTCAAGAAAAAAACAAAATGTACCTAGAGCAGAACGCCATAAAATTGTCTGGATATAAAGGCGACGCGCATACAGGTGGGGGCAAGGCATCTTCTTGGCGGAGCAAAGTCGGCAATCCCTTCGACTATGACTGGCCAACTAAAATCCCCACCAGAAGAATCTACTATACGGACTGGAAAGTGGCTGACACCCGAGAAGATCTGGGTAAGGCGAGGTTTGAGTGGGTTGAGGATAATCTGGATCAATTACCGGCAGATGCTTCTGCACTGTGCGCAAATGCAATGTCCGCCTGGCGAAATCGTAGAACTGGAGAATGGAGATCAAGAGCCGAGGCCAAGGATCTTAATAAGTATATTTGTGAAGCGTTGTTACTGACGTCAGGGTTGGAACTTGATGAAGTAATAAGCACCGAATTAAAGAAGTACAAACAAGTGACTGCGACAGTCGAAGTGGAGTTAAAAAAA
Source organism: uncultured Litorivicinus sp. (assembly GCA_902536515.1). Taxonomy (GTDB): domain Bacteria; phylum Pseudomonadota; class Gammaproteobacteria; order Pseudomonadales; family Litorivicinaceae; genus HIMB30. The sequence goes on from CACAXU010000016.1 coordinate 5,916, forward strand.
CAAAAAGCGTCCGCGTTTAAGGAAAAACTCGCGGCTCAAGCCGAGCAGATTAAGGAGCAGGCCAAGAAGTATGAAGAGACAACAAGATCCGTCTATGCAATGCTCAGCGACCACGTTGATATAAAAGCCTATGGCCGAGCCTCGGATTCTTATGTGCTCGAATCTCAATTAATTTCTTTCAAAGAAACGCGGCCACCCAAGCACTTCGAATTAAACGGAAGCGAAGTCGCAAAGGCCAGTATCAGTGGCGACTTGATTGTCAGTTACTCTAACTTCAAGTTAGAGCCGCCAAATGATGTGTTTGCTAAAAACACTCTGGTTTCTATTCTAAGAGAGGGTGACTCATTACTGCTTGCAATAAAGCTTGGCGATGGAGGTAACCACCGCCTTGCGAATGCTGTAAAGGATTCCCATCTGAGTTGTTTTCCTGAAATCAGGTTTAAACCGAAAGACTGGCTAGTGGTACCTATTTCGACCCCCGAAGCTAATCACATAAAAAAAATTTTATGTCAGCGAAATTTCGTAGGCAGTTACGGACCAGAGACTAAGCTCCTTTTCGATATTCTGCTTAATGCCTCTTTGTCAGTGAATAGTTACATAAGTCAGCTAGTGAGGTTAAACAGATGATGGTGGTTACTAAAGCTTAGGGCGGCGGCCCACCTCCTCAATTGTCAATCACCTATTGACTATTGTTCTGATTTTTAAAGACCAACTTACGCCCAAAAATGCTGTGCACAGCCAACAAGGCACCAAAGACAATCAAACACAGGCTGCACAGGATTAACCTTTTACCTATTTGAAAGCAGTCCCATCACTTTCTCTCTACGATCACCATGGTCAGACACTACGCGAACGGTTTTCCAAAAACACCTCCTAGAAAACCTAGGCAGGTGATACTGATTACGAAAAAGTGATCTAGAGGCCCCCGGTGGGTTGCTTAGGGGTGGCCTATTTAGTTAGCAACAATTTAGAAACATTAGGCATTCTTTTAGCAACAATCCAACGAAACTGAATTTAAGTAGCTTATTATTTCTTAAATATACCGGCTTTCAGAAGATAGAAACAATACACTCGGTGTCTGTTCGGGACACCATTGGTGCAACCTTTAACGATCAATTCTTAAATACTCGGTCATCGAGTGATCGAGTGCCTCAGAGATAGAGAATAATTAAACGCTATGGTGTCAATGCGAAGCGTTTAGAACCAGGATAGCGGGTTCCACCAAGTGCTACCGTCCTCATCTGCATCGGATTCAGCTTTAGAATCTTCGGGCGTCGTCTCCGAATTCTCGGCGCCGATCTGAGCCCATTCTGGGGCGATCGAATTATAGGACGCGCAGCCGCCGAGGGAGATCAATAGCAGCGCAAGAACAGACGGAATCACGAGTTTTTTCATAGGGCCTTATCTCCTTGGATCGGATGTACTAAGGATACACCAAATAAGCGCTTGGCTGTTAAGCACTGATCGGATAGAGAGGATTCATCGTTGAAGATAATCGGCCAAAGGGATGGCAGGGATGGGTCTAGAACAGAGACTCCTTGCTCTGAAAGCCTAGACCCATCAGATAACCACGGAAGGTATCCTTTCCCGCCAAGGAGGAGATTAATATCAATGATAAGCGGTCATAAATAATCCTTTTGTATAGTCTCAAATGTCCGCTGCAAGAGCATTTCCTGGATGTGAGCTTACGATATTGATCAGGCTTTCGTCTGAACAAGATTCGACGCGCTGTTGATGCTAACGCTCGTGGCTCAGGGGGTTAACAGATGATTACATCGATATTCGACCGTAATGCGATACACTCTTTGTTCACACAATGTTTAGGCAGACTTAAGTGAAACGCATTGTCAGAGTGAGAAAAAATTCCATAAGCCCACAAGGGTAAAGATTGAAACCGGCGCTTCTGGGAATTCTTGAACCAGTATGTTGGCGCCGACTGTGATGATGAGGAAACACGCAATGAAAGCCAACGTACAATAGTTCGAAAAGCTTTCAGAATAGGAGATTTTTCCTTGAAGTTTTCTCGCGATCGTCAAATCGTCAGATTCGATAACGTGCATTGCTTGCAACCGACTCTTGACCAAAGCGCGCGATAGATAAAGGCCGGGAATGACACCGGCCAAGGAGAACCACAAATGGGGGTTTGCGTACTGGTAAAGAATTTCGTGAGAAATAACACCAACAAGCAAGCCGAGGAGCACAGAAGTCCCGATTGGTTTTTTGGCCTTTTCTTCATTAGGAATATCAGCCATCTCGCCTACATCCCTCGTCTTCAGCAACTTCAAGCATACGAGGACTGGCAACTAGTGACAACACATATTCGCCAGTAAAAAATGTGCAGAGCTCCCGTAATGATCAATTTCGATCGATCAATCAGTTCAACAGTGGCCCTTAGACACTACTTTACTTGGAATCGGACACCTGTAAATTCGGCGCTCCAGGCCTTCCGGCCAAACTCGTAACTTGATAGTGATTTCTTCCATCGCTTCGCTTTGATTTCTTGGTTCGCAAGAAGTTCTTACGAATGAACGACCACTCAACTGACACCAACTGAGATCGTGATTAACACGTTTAACTCGCTATCGTGTTTTAGGAATATACGCAATAAATGCATAGTGCAAATAGTGCGCTACGAAAATTCTATTACCATTCAACTAGATCAATAACTGAAACGCATTACTTGCGATATAAAGAAATTGAAGCACCCTCTCCATGATTGGCATCGGGTGGCCGTTATGGCGCTCAATCGATCATCACTCTAGATTCAAAAGTCTGATGGTTCCTAACGCGTTCTGACAATGCAGATATCCGTTACCACCCATTTGGTTCGCTTAGATGTCGCAGAAATTTCACAAAAAAGCCGGGCAAACTATTAATCATGTGATCGCATTTCAGGAAGTTGAACCGATAAAATGAAATCAGGCGAATTCAGAGCTTGGCGAAAAGACAATAAACTGACTGAGGAACAGGGAGCTAAGAAGCTCGGTCTGGGCAATGTCCGCTGTAACATTGCGAGAAAGGGAACAGGCGGCAAAGCTCTAAAATTCCCAAAACGACAGAGTTGGCATACTACGCTCTTTCGGCCGATATAGAACATTATTTGGCCCACAGTCGTTGAACTGTGACGAGGAATAACGCTCCGGCCGATTAAAGTCTCACAATATTGACTAATTGCTTTGGCTTCACACCCAACCATTGACGCACCAATATTCCGATCTCCCGTTGCAATGCATTTCGCAAGGCATCATCCGATTGCAAGGTTCTCGAATTCTGCTCCGATAGGATATCTTCGATCGCATATCTCAAGTCGCCATTGAGCGTCTCTGGATCAATATCTCCCGATGGCACACCAACGAACTGAACCTGTGGTTCCGTAGCCAGTCGTGCCTTCTTATCAAGCACAACGGTTATAGTTATCAGCCCACCATCGGCCAACGCGCGACGCTCAGAAAGCGCTCGATCGTTCAAGGGAATCAGGCTCGATCCAGATACCCCAAGCCGTCCTGTTTGCACGCGCGCAATGCAATCCACACCGGTTGAATCCAAATGAATTACATCACCGTTGACCACGCGAGCTGATCCCAATCCCATCTCATCAGCAAGCTCCGAGTGAGACGCCATATGTCGCTCTTCACCATGAACAGGAATCACGACGTTTGGTCGCAATGCGCGATACATCCAACGCAGTTCATCTCTGCACGGATGACCCGATACGTGAATCGGAGCATCTTGCTCAGTAATCACCCTTACCTTTTTCTGCGAGAGAAGGTCATAGAGTCGATACAGTTTTTTTTCGTTTCCCGGAATGACCTTCGAAGAGAACACCACCGTATCATCGGGCTCGAGTGAAAGATCTTGATGCTCACCTTTAGCCAACCTAGCCATCGCTGCTCGCGGCTCGCCTTGCGAGCCTGTCGCTAAAATCAGCTGCTCTGACTTCGGCAGATAATCCAGATCTTCAGTGGGCACCAGATCAGGAAAGTTTTTGAGGTAACCTGTTGCCTTGGCAGTTTGCAAATAGTTGAACAAACTTCGTCCAAGCACCGTAATCCGACGGCCCGTCTCTTGCGCGGCATATCCCAAGCTCGCGAGGCGGGCTGTATTCGAAGAAAAACAAGTCACAGCAACACGATTTGGCTGTGAAGCGATCACTTCAAGCAACGCCTTTCGACACTCAGATTCTGAACCAGACCACCCCTCGATAGTTGCGTTAGTTGAATCACCGATCACAAACTCGATCCCTAACTCACCAAGTGATAGTAGACGACCGTCATCATAATGCTCGCCCTCGATTGGATGTGGATCAAGCTTCCAATCACCCGTGTGGAAGACCGTTCTACCAGCAACTTGTATGACAAGCGCATTGGGCTCTGGAATCGAATGGGTGAGAGTCACCCACTCTAATTCAAAGGCACCCAACTCCAGCAACGAACTCGGTAATACTTCATGTAAAGGGACTTGATCGAGCAGACCCGCCTCGCCGAGTTTGCGCCTAACAACCGACGCGGTAAACGAGGTGCAATAAACCGGAGCAGTTAGCTGATTCCATAAATAATGCAACGCCCCAACATGATCCTCATGCGCATGCGTGATCACAATACCAACGATTTGATCGCGTACCGAGCGAAGTGCAGAAATATCCGGACAGATCACATCGATACCAGGCGGTGTTGAGTCATCGGCAAAAGTGATTCCGACATCGACGATTAGGTATTGGTTATCGCAATAATACACATTGAAATTCATCCCTATCTCGCCAGATCCGCCAAGTGGAATGAAATACAACTGCCCATCAATGAATGGAACTTGAGAAAACTTAGTAAACGGCTTCAAAATACTGTATAAATATCCAGTTAAACTTTGGGGACTCCATTATGGTAACGATCTTATTGTCACAAACCAAACACTCACAACCGCTCGAAACGGCTGACTTAGAACATGAAGTACTGGAGTCATTTGAACGTATTGCAATTGTTGGCTGGGTGTCATGTGGATACCCTATCGATATGTTTACCCAAGAAGAGTCGATCGAAGCGCCATCAAGGCTGGCGCGAAAAAACACCTATGCCTTGCGCGTTCGAGGCAATTCGATGATCGATGCCAATATTCTGGATGGCGATATTGTGGTCATCGAACAATCTCAAATCGCAGAAAATGGCGAAAGAGTCGTCGTTCGAATCAACCAAAAAGAAGTGACATTGAAGACGCTCAGGCTTGATCAGGACGGGGTTAAATTAATTCCCGCTAATAGCACAATGAGCCCAATTGTCCTAAATAATGCAGATGTTGAAGTATTGGGCATTGTTCGCGGTGTGATTCGCGACCGAGTCTAATCCGCAAGCATCTCAAGATAGTCGACTGTTACAGGTTTTCCGTCTCCCCGATCGGCAAGACTCTCAATGACCGCAGTTGCTTTCGATAAGTCGTGCTCAATCGTGTAGAACGATGGACTTGCAAGACAGCGCAACCCAGCTCCTCTGGCGGCGGTTACTCCAGCTTCCGCATCCTCAATTGCGATTGCCTCGTCTGGATTCAGGCCCAGTTTCTCGAGAGCAACTTGATACACCTTTGGATCTGGTTTTTTCTCGGGCACAGTAATACCGCCAACCACTGATTCAAACCGTTCAAGTCTCAATGCGCCTCCGACGGCCCGATCTAACGCATCAACGTTCACCTCCGTTGTTGTTGTGGCAATTGCTAAGCGAATCGATCTAGACAAACATTCATCGATCAAACGCTCAACCCCCGGACGTAGAGTTGCAGCATGGGGCAATAACTCTGCGTAGCGCATAGTTTTCAATCGATGTAACGAAGCGATGTCCTCATCACTAATATCAGTCATTGATTCGGTCTGAGCGTAATGACGAATTCGCTCTTTACCGCCGGTCACTTTCAATAGTTCACGATACTGCTCAGGGGACCAAAACCACCCAACTCCAGCTTGTTTAAAAACTATATTGAATGCCTCGCGATGCACTTCTTCCGTCTCCGCAAGGGTTCCATCAACATCAAAAATCACTGCTTTTAACATCACTATGCCGCCAAGTCTTTCAGTGCATCAAATAAATGATCAAAACTATCAATCACGACGTCAGAACCGAGTAACTCGGGTGCTGTATTGGTATACCCCCCGCGGACCAAGATGCACGGCATACCGGCATTACGAGCAGCTTTCACATCGGCAACTGAATCACCGACTAGAACAGCCTGCCGATCTCCTGTTCCAATTCGCTCTGCACACAATAGCAAAGGTTCAGGGTCTGGCTTCAGTGCGCGGTCTGGCATCGACCCGACATAGTCAGTAAAAAATGCCATGAGTTGAACCTCATTCAGAATTGTCTCAGCAACAGGTTCGGATTTATTTGTACACACGCCCATGGCAAAGGCGGCGCCCTTAGCAGTCACCAATGTTTCACGAACAGCACGCATTGGCTTTGTTTTAACAGCAGGCGCGCCCATATATAGAGTCTTGAAGGCGCCGTAGAACACCTCCTGAATTTCAGCTGGACCGCCCGTCGCCTGCAACGCACGTTCACACAGCTTTGGCATGCCGTCACCAATAAATTCTTGAGTTTCCTCGATGGAGATGTGACGCAATCCATGACTTGCTAGAACTGAATTCACAGCGGCCTGGAGATCAGGCGCTGAGTCAACCAACGTACCGTCCAAGTCAAAAACTAGCGAAAATCGACTTGCTAAGTCGCGATAATTGGTCATCATTGGTTTTTGACTGCGTTTCGGATCGCCTGAATGTTGTCTCTGTAGGCATCGATCGACCCGCCTTTAAAGACCGCGGAGCCTGCAACCAATGCTGTCGCGCCGGCAGCCACAACAGCCGGAGCCGTCTCAGGGGTGATGCCCCCGTCCACTTCAATATCAACATTTCGGCCGCAAAGCATATCGCGAATCCGACCAATTTTATCGACGACTGTCGGGATGAATGATTGCCCACCAAAACCAGGATTCACACTCATCACCAACACCAAATCAACCCGATCAAGCACATAGCGCAAGCAGTCTTCAGATGTGTGTGGGTTCAAGGACACGCCGGCTCGACAACCTAGCTCACGTATCTGAGCCAACGTACGATCGAGATGTTCGCAGACCTCCGCATGCACTGTGATGATGTCGGCACCAGCTTTTTGGTAAGTCTCCAACAATCGATCCGGATTACTCACCATCAAGTGCGCGTCAAATATCTTATCGGTTGCACTTCGAACTGATTGGATAATTGGCGGGCCAAATGTGAGATTTGGTACGAAGTGACCATCCATTACATCCAAGTGAATCCAATCACACCCTGCCTGATCAACCGCCTGGATCTCTTCTGCTAGCCTGCCAAAATTTGAGGCAAGTACTGATGGTGCAATTTTGACTTTAGCCATGGGAATTCCTTTATATCGTAATTTTTTAAAGCGTTCCTGAAGCGTACTTATGGGCCATGTCACTGAGCGGAATTGGCTTAATCCTCGACGCATTCCCTGCACAACCGAAACGCTCAAATCGATCCGCGACCAGCGCTTCCATGGCATCCATTGCCGGCACTAGGAACTTTCTTGGGTCAAACTCTGCACGTTTTTCAGTTGCAATACGGCGGAATGCACCGGTCATTGCGAGTCGGCAATCGGTATCGATATTCACCTTCCGCACACCACATTTGATACCACGCTCAATCTCCTCAACGGGCACGCCATAGGTTTGTGGGATGTCGCCCCCAAACTCATTAAACAATTCCTGGAGATCTTGAGGTACCGAGCTCGATCCGTGCATTACTAAGTGGGTATTGGGCAGCTTCTTGTTAATCGCCTCGACCACGTGCATCGCTAGAATCTCCCCATCGGGCTTACGCGAGAACTTATATGCCCCGTGACTCGTACCCATGGCAATCGCAAGCGCATCAACTCCTGTTTTTTTGACAAAATCAACTGCTTGGTCTGGATCAGTCAATAGCTCATCTTCAGATAGCTTACCCTCAAAGCCATGACCATCTTCTTTCTCGCCTTCACCAGTCTCGAGTGAACCAAGTACGCCCAACTCTCCCTCGACAGAAGCGCCAACAGCATGGGCCATTTCAGTCACTCGCTGCGTTATATCCACGTTGTACTCGTAGGATGCTGGTGTTTTCGCATCGCCTTCGAGTGACCCATCCATCATCACCGAGGTAAATCCATGTTGCATTGCTGTCAGACATGTTGCTTCGTTATTCCCATGGTCCTGATGCAACACGATCGGAACATCCGGATACATCTCGGCTAGGGCTGTCACCATTGCTCTCAGCATTGGATCACCGGCATAAGTGCGTGCTCCGCGCGATGCCTGAAGGATCACAGGCGCATCTAACTTATCTGCTGCCTTCATGATCGCCAAGCCCTGCTCCATATTATTTATGTTGAACGCAGGAACTCCGTATCCATGCTCTGCTGCATGGTCGAGTAATTGTCGTAATGAGATAAGTGCCATTTTTTTGTCTCCCTGATCACGATCGCTGAATGAGACGTTCAGCGTTCTCGCAAATTGCTTCTTTTGTAATTCCAAAATATTCATATAGCTCGGGTGCGGGGCCCGAAGCGCCAAAGTCGGTCATGCCAATGAACACATCCTGAGTTCGCAAATACCGATCCCAGCCGAATCTAGTTAATGCCTCCACAGCGATTCGTGGTGCTGAACCGAGTACTGACTGACGATACTGATCGGACTGTTGATCGAATAACTCCCAACATGGCATGGACACGACAGCTACCTGTAGACCCGATGACTCCAACATTGCTGCTGCTTCAAGTGCAATCGCAATCTCAGAACCTGTAGCCATTAAAGTGATATCTCGAGCTCCGCGCACGTTCTTGAGGATATAACCGCCTTTCTGTGTGAGATTTTCGTTGGTCCGTTCTGAGCGGACTGTGGGTAGTCCCTGTCTTGATAATGCCATGACAGATGGAGTCTCAGTGGATTGAAGGGCAATCTCCCATGATTCAGCTGTTTCCACCGCATCACAAGGACGGAACACCAGCATGTTGGGCGTCGCCCGCAACATCGCAAGATGCTCAATTGGTTGATGGGTCGGTCCATCTTCTCCGAGCCCAATGGAGTCATGTGTCAACACATAAATTACGCGCTGCTTCATCAATGCAGACAAACGCATCGAGCCTCGCATGTAGTCGCTGAATACGAGGAATGTCCCACCGTAGGGAATCATCCCTCCATGCAGCGCCATACCGTTCATGACAGCACCCATCGCATGTTCACGGATTCCATAATGCACATAATTACCGCGGAAATTAGCCGGTGTGACCGAACGCATATTCGATGTTTTGGTGAGGTTTGATCCAGTCAAATCTGCCGAGCCACCAACCATTGAGGGTACCGCACCGTTGATGACTTCCAAGGCCATTTGTGACGCTTGACGGCTTGCGACCTTTGGTCGTTCAGCCTTCAACTGCTTCTTATACCTCCGCATCCGCGAGGTCAATGCTTTTGGCACTTCGCCAGAAATCGTCCGCTCAAACCGGGGTTTTTTCGGGCTCACGTCAAGCCGCGACTGCCATTCATGACGAATCGATTGACCGCGGTTCGCGATTGATTCCCATTCAGATCGGATATCCGCTGGTATTTCATATGGACCCTCCGTCCACCCAAGGGAATCCCGTGTTGCTTGAATCTCTTCCGCACCCAAGGGCGCACCATGTGTTTTATGACTTCCAGCAAGATTGGGTGCACCAAAACCGATCGTCGTCCTACAAGCGATCAATGATGGCTTTCTTGATTTCTTGGCCGCTTCAATGGCGGCACTCACAGCGTCAATATCATGACCATCGGCTCGGGCAACTTGCCATCCTGAAGCTTTGAATCGCGCAATTTGGTTTGTCGACGTCGCGATATCGGTTTTGCCATCGATTGAAATTTCGTTGTCATCCCAAAGAACGATGAGTCGGCCTAATTTTAAATGTCCGGCCAAGTCGATGGCCTCATGGCTAATTCCTTCCATAAGGCAACCATCGCCAGCGATGACATATGTGTAATGATCGACCAGCGCACGACCGAATTGCGATGCGAGTCTCCTTTCAGCCAATGCCATCCCAACAGCAGTAGTGATCCCTTGACCCAGTGGCCCTGTTGTTGTCTCGATCCCTGCTGCATGGCCAAATTCAGGATGCCCGGCAGTCCGAGCACCAAGTTGCCTAAATTGTTTCAGTTGATCAGTGCCCATATCGGAATAACCGAGCAGGTGGTTCAACGCATAGTGCAGCATCGAACCATGACCGGCGGAAAGTACAAATCGGTCGCGATCTGGCCATTGAGCATTCGACGGATCGATATTGATGTGGTCAGCAAATAAAGCGACTGCCGCGTCGGCCATACCCATTGGCATCCCTGGATGTCCTGAATTGGCAGCTTGCACTCCATCCATAGCAAGGAATCGAATTGCATCAGCCATCCGTTGACGTTGCGTACGTTCCATAGAAATCCCCTTAAATGCGAAGACGACGTGATTCAGAAGCAAGCTTCCAGATCATGGGTGTCAAAATGAGTTGAAGCGCGAGCGCCATCTTTCCACCCGGAATAACAATGGAGTTCGGTCGAGACATGAAGCTGTCATGAATCATCGACAACAGGTACGGGAAATCGATGCCACGAGGATTGGCAAACCGAATTACAACCATTGACTCATCAGGCGTCGGAATCCAACGAGCAATAAACGGATTCGAGGTGTCGACGATTGGTACTCGCTGGAAGTTAATATTGGTCAGGGCAAACTGCGGACATATGTAGTGTACGTAATCGTGCATCCTCCGTAAAATCGTATCAGTCACTGCTTCAGTCGAATATCCGCGCTTCGACTTGTCGCGATGTAACTTCTGGATCCATTCAAGATTCATGACTGGGACGACACCGACTTTTAGGTCTGCGTATTTAGCGATATCCACCTTGTCAGTTGCGACAGCCCCGTGAAGACCCTCGTAGAATAAGAGATCAGTATCATCCTCAAAGGAGCGCCAGTCAGTAAACGTTCCAGGAGGGCAACCCCATTGCTCGGCCTCTTCATCATCATGGACGTAGGTCCGCGTGCGACCATTTCCAGTCTCGCCATAGGTTTTGAATACATCTTCGAGAAGCGCAAATTCATTGGCTTCCTCGCCAAAATGTGAAAAGTGGTTGGCTGGATTCCCCTGTGCCTCTGCCATTCTCTTCTTCATTTCAGCGCGGTCAAATCTATGAAATGCATCACCCTCAATAAATGCCGCTTTGACCTTTTCCCGGAAAAAAATCTGTGCAAAGGTGTCCCTCACTGTCGAGGTACCTGCTCCTGACGATCCTGTGATCGAAATAATTGGATGTCTTTGTGACATGATTTGCTCTCCGTTTATGAGCGGAATAAGTTGCGATGACTAAACAGTGGTGACTGGTCAAGGCCTTGTCGTGTTTCAGCTTCATAGCTTCCGACCCAACGGACCTCCGTTTTTGATCCAAACACCAGAGCTGTACGCTCATGAATCTCTGATGGCGTTTTTTCCAGAATCCGCGTGACGCCGTCAGTGGCAGCTCCACCAGCCTGTTCAACTAAAAATGCAACCGGGTTCGCTTCATAGATCAACCGCAGACGGCCATTTTCGTACTTGGGCCGACGATCTCCGGGATATAAAAAGATTCCACCACGATTGAAGATTCGACCCGCGTCGGCCACGAGTGAACCAACCCAACGCATGTTGAAATTGCGTTCCCTTGGACCCTCACTTCCCAATAAGAGATCACTAATATATCGCTGAACTGGCGTGAACCATTGGCGCGCATTTGAGGCATTGATCGCATATTCAGACGTTTCCTCAGATATTTCGATTCCCTCCTCGATCAAGAGAAAGATGCCTGATGTAGGATCCATTCGATATAGATCCGTACCATTACCCATCGTCAAGTAAAGCGCTGTCTGCGGGCCATAGACAAAAAATGCTGCAGCCAACTGTTGATCTCCAGTCTGCATAGCAGATTGCTGCAGATCACCGCCTGGATTCGGTAAAACTGAGATGATTGTTCCGATCGACACATTGACATCGATATTTGACGATCCATCCAGTGGATCAATGGCAACGATTAGTGGAGCACCCTCGTCAATAATCAATGCGTGGTCTTGTTCCTCACTGCAATAGGCAGCAACAACACCAGATGCCTGTGCTGCGGCAAGAAATTCCTCGTCGGCCGTAACATCCAGTGATTTCTGCACATCACCATCAGCATTCTGGTCGCCAATAGCGTTTCCAAGCTCCCCTCCGGCTGAAATAATTCGACTAACCTCGTGTGCTTTGGAGGCAAGCGCTGTAAATAACTCAACCAAAGCATCCTGTTGTGGCTGACCAGTTTTCAACGACTGCAACCGAGTATCCAGAGCGATCATGTTTCGTTTTCCATTTGGTGATGAATTTTTCGTTTCAAATTTAGTTGTACCGACATGGATTACCTAGTACAAACAATAAAAACTGAATTGAATTTTTAGGAAATCTGAATAATGAGAATAAAAAATGTAACACTTGTTCAACTTAGAACATTCCTGTCCCTTGTTCGCAACGAAAGTTTCACGAAGGCTGGACAGGACTTAGCAGTATCACCAGCGACTGTCACTGCGCAAATCAAGCAACTTGAGGATGCTTTAGATGCGACACTCGTATTTCGGACGACGCGATCAGTACGTCTAACAGATGCAGGCGCCGTTCTCGCTCGACAGGCCACCAAGATTCTTCACCTCATCGAAGCCATTCCAGAACGACTAGGCGCTGTCGAAAACCTAGAGCGAGGCGAAGTCTCAGTTGGCATTATCGGGACTGCTGGGTATGTCATGCCGAAGGTTTTAGCAACCTATCAGGAGGAGCATCCAGGAATTCATCTGGATCTCATGATGGGTAACAGAAATACCATCTGGGACGCCATCCTCGAAGGGAAGATTGATATCGGAATCATGGGTACGCCGCCGGAGGACACCAATATCGAAAGCGCGGTCATCGGCGAGCATCAGCTGATCTTTGTCGCTCATCCAAAACACCCGCTTTCGAAACTCGAAAGAGAAATTACAGCAAGAGAGCTGATCCGATATCAGCTCATCGCTCGGGAAGTTGGGTCAGGAACTCGACTCGCAATGGCCGCATATTTCGGTGCGTTATTTCATCAGACAGCCCGGACACCAGTGGTACTGGACACCAACGAAGGTATCAAACAAGCTGTGCTCGCTGGAATGGGAATTTCAATGCTATCAGAGACAACATGTGAGATAGAGCTGCATCATGGCTTACTGAAACGCCTGACCGTTGAAGGCACCCCTATTCCGAGACAGTGGTATGCGATTCGAGTTGCCAACATGGAACGTAACCCAGCAGAAATCAGCTTGCTCGACTTTCTGGCCAAACAACACAAGCAGGCCTAGGCTTGTTCTCTGTATTGATGATACACCAGCGTTTCAAGACTCACGTGATCTAAAATTTTTTCATGGGTACTGTCTAAGACGACCGGCGCAATGACTCCCGCACGCACAGCTTCTACCCATCGCAACGCACACAAGCACCAACGATCCCCCGGCTTGAGACCAGGAAACTGAAATTCAGGACGGGGTGTGATCAGATCGTTACCTTGCTCACGCGAAAAATCGAGAAATTGGGAGGTCATCACCGCACAAACAACATGGCTCCCGCGATCAGAGGACTCAGTCTGACAGCAGCCATTGCGGAAGTATCCAGTTAGTGGATCCATTGAGCAGGGCTTCAGCGCTTCCCCAAGGACATTAAATTGAGTCGTGTCTGTCATACTCAGCTATTTGGGGAGTGCTCGCGCAAAAAAAAGCCCCGAGAAGTCCTCGAGGCTTTTTCCGAGCAAGGTGGACTAATTAATTTGCGATAACAACTGATCCAAACTCGACTTAGCATCACCATAAAACATCCGCGTGTTTTCTTTATAGAACAGCGGATTCTCGATGCCTGAGTAGCCAGTGCCTTGGCCACGTTTCGACACGATCACTCGCTTAGCATTCCAAACCTCAAGAACGGGCATTCCAGCGATTGGAGAATTGGGATCTTCCTGCGCTGCCGGGTTAACAATATCATTCGAGCCGATGACTATCACGACATCTGTTGACGCAAAATCCTGGTTGATTTCATCCATCTCAAGAACGATATCATATGGGACTTTCGCCTCAGCCAATAAAACATTCATGTGTCCTGGTAAACGTCCAGCAACTGGGTGAATCGCGAAACGAACCTCTTTCCCTTTTGCTCGTAATCGACGTGTCAACTCGCTCACAGACTGCTGCGCCTGTGCAACTGCCATGCCGTAGCCAGGGACAATGATTACGCTTTCAGCATCATCGAGGGCACTCGCAACACCATCAACATCGATCGCGATCTGTTCGCCTTCGATTTCCATTGCGGGACCTGTTGCATCACCCCATCCACCAAGTATCACCGAGAGGAATTGCCGGTTCATGGCTTTACACATGATGTACGAGAGAATTGCTCCAGATGATCCAACAAGCGCACCAGTGACGATCAATAGATCATTACCCAATAGGAAACCAGTTGCTGCGGCTGCCCAACCTGAATACGAATTCAACATCGAGACAACGACCGGCATGTCAGCGCCACCAATGGCCATTACCAGATGCATGCCCAAGAGCAGTGCAAGCACCGTCATCGCGTATAGGGTCCACGAACCCGCATGGTTCATATACATCAGTAACAACACAAAGGATCCACCAACCATCGCTAGATTCAGCAAATGACGGCCCGGCAAGATCAACGCTTTACCACCGATTTTTCCAGCCAGTTTGCCATAGGCGATAACAGAGCCAGTGAAGGTGACCGCACCGATGAACACACCCAGGAAAATTTCCACTTCATGAATCACGCGCTCTGCGTTGGATACAAAGTCATGTGTCGACATGTCTGAGTTGATTCCAATGAATACTGCTGCCAATCCCACAAACGAGTGCAATGCCGCAACCAACTGAGGCATGCCAGTCATCTCGACGCGATTGGCAACGATCACACCAATGACTGCACCGATCACGACTGCTCCGATTAACATCGAGCTAAGCGTAACGCTTGGTTCCGCGATCGTCGCGACCACCGCGATTGCCATACCAATGATGCCGAACCATACGGCACGTTTCGCCTTTTCTTGGTTCGATAGACCGCCAAGCGCAAGAATAAATAAAACAGTTGCCGAAATATAAGCGGCTGTCTGAAGTCCAATTGTCATTTCATGTCCCTCCGCTTACGACTTCTTAAACATCTGGAGCATTCGGCGTGTCACCATGAAGCCCCCGACAATGTTAATGGTCGCGATCAGCACAGAAATACCTGCCAGAATCGAGACAATGGGAATATCTGAATCGACCTGTAATAATGCACCGACAATGATAATTCCGGAAATCGCGTTCGTTACCGCCATCAATGGCGTATGTAGTGAATGAGCAACGCCCCAGATCACTTGGAAGCCTACGAAAACTGCCAGTACAAAAACAATAAAGTGCTGCATGAACGCAGTCGGTGCATACAAGCCAATCAGTCCCATCAGCGCAGCACCGACAATCAAAAGCTGAGTCTGCCGACGGCCTGATTTCGCCATCGCAGCCGCATCCTCAGCTGCCTTCTCTTCTGGCGTCTTTTCCGGCTGCTTTGGTGCTGCCTTGGACGCAATCGCTTGAACCTTGAGCGGTGGTGGTGGATAGGTGACTTCGCCCTCGAAGGTTACTGTCGACGAACGAATCACATCATCTTCCATGTTGTGAACCAATTGTCCATCTTTCTCGGGAGTGAGATCCGTCATCATGTGGCGGATATTTGTGGAATATAACGTTGATGACTGCGCTGCCATCCGACTCGGGAAATCGGTATAACCGATAATTGTCACACCGTTGTCTGTTACGACCTTCTCGTCAGCGACTGTTAATTTGCAATTACCGCCTTTTTCCGCAGCCAGATCCATTATCACCGAGCCAGGCTTCATAGCAGCAACCATTTCCTTGGTCCAAAGCTCTGGCGCTTCGCGATTCGGAATCAATGCCGTTGTGATAACAATGTCAACCTCCGGTGCTTGCTCGAGGAATAGTGCCAGTTGCTTCTCGCGAAATTCTGGGCTCGATGGAGCGGCGTAACCACCGGTAGCAGCACCATCTTGGTTATCCTCGAAATCCAAGAAAAGAAATTCTGCACCCATCGATTCGATCTGTTCAGCAACCTCAGGACGAACGTCAAATGCACGAACAATCGCTCCCAACGATTGAGCTGTTCCGATTGCTGCCAAGCCCGCGACTCCAGCTCCAACAACGAGTACCTTTGCGGGCGGAACTTTACCGGCGGCCGTGACTTGGCCCGTGAAAAAGCGACCAAAATTGTTACCCGCTTCAATGACCGCTCGATAACCGGCGATGTTTGCCATGGACGACAGTGCGTCCATCTTTTGCGCTCTTGAAATACGAGGCACCATTTCCATGGCGATCACGTTAATTTTACGAGTTTTTGCTAGCTCCAACAGCTCGCTGTTGCCGGCCGGATCAAAAAATCCAACGAGTGTTTGGCCCTCTTTTAGCCGTTTTACTTCGTCTTCAACCGGAGGCCTTACCTTTACAACGACATCAACCGCCTCAAACAAAGCATTTGGTGAATCGACCACAGTGACGCCCGCCGATTCATAATCAGCATCAGAAAATCGCGCAAGCTGTCCTGCCCCATTTTCTATAAAACACTCATACCCGATTTTCTGTAGCTGTACCGCAGAATCTGGCGTCATGGCAACGCGCGCTTCTCCCGGCATAACTTCCTTTGGGGATCCGATTCGCATCAACTGACTCCCTGATCTAAAAATTTGACTAAGAATTTAAGAATATTCTATTAGAACCCAAGATTATAAAAATTCTTTCCGTAATAAGCTTCGCATATCTCAACCAAACGCAA
>CACAXU010000017.1 GCA_902536515.1 uncultured Litorivicinus sp.
GAATTCTTGGCTCAGCAGCAAAAATCACAGGAAGAGGCCAAGGCTGCTACTCGGACTGATGTTGTGGGCGAGCAACTTCGCAAGAATGCGATGGCGGCAGATACCCTGTTTTTCTTTGGATTTGATAAGTCTGACCTCAGTCAAGACGCACTCGATGATTTGGATGCGCATGCGAAGTACTTGTCGGCGGTTCGTGCAGCAAAAGTTCGTTTGGAAGGTCACGGAGACGAGCGTGGGACCAGAGCTTATAACTTGGCGCTCGGTGAGCGTCGAGCAAATGCAGTTGCGCGGTATCTCGTGATTCAAGGCGTGAATCGTTCGCAGATCGAAACGGTTAGCTACGGGGAAGAGCGTCCGCTGTCACTCTCACGTGACGAAAACGGATGGTCGCGTAATCGTCGCGTTGAGCTAATTTATCAGTAATTGATGCGGTTACTCCAGACTGCGGGCGCCGCTGTTGTAATGACTGCGGCGTCTTTTGTTTCGTACGCTCAAGAGTCCTTGAATGATGAGCCATTACGGCAGGCGCAAGGTGAACTGCTGTTGCAGATCGAGCAGTTGCGTCAAGAAACTCAAGCGCTCCGTGGATTGATGGAAGAGTTGTCTTATCAACTCGGACAGATGTCATCCGATCAGAAAACGCGATATCTGGACCTCGATCAACGGCTTGGAGAGCTGGTTCGGATTCAAAAAGAAGCTGTCGCGGCAGGTCCAGTTCAGGAATCTACGACAGGATCTGATCGGTCCCGGGGGGCTACTGCTGGTAATGCCGTCGCCCCAGCTCCGATCACGCCCGAGGTATCTGATCAGGATGCATATAATTCGGCATTTCAATTGATTCGTGAGCGGCAGTTTGAAGAAGCTCTAGTAGCTATGGAATCATTTATCGAAGCCTACCCCGGCAGCGAACTAGTCCTTGATGCTCGATTTTGGCGTGGTCAAGTGTTTGATGTTCTCGGTCGCGACGAGGAGGCAATTGAGGTATTTAAGTCAATTACATTGGTTGCTCCTGAGTATCGAAGGATTCTTCAAGTCAAAATTAAACTTGGCAAATTGCTGTTAAAGAATCAAGACGTCATGAACGGACGAAAAATTCTTCAAGAAGTGATTACGCAATCGCCCGAGAGTGTTGAAGCGGGGCTTGCTTCTCGTGAGCTTGAGAAGATCAACTGAGCCCTTGATGACAGAGCCTTTCAGTCTCCGGATTACGGAGGTCTTTACTAGCATCCAGGGCGAGGCACTTACCTCTGGTTTGCCAACAACTTTTGTTCGCTTGACCGGCTGTCCGTTGCGGTGTGTGTATTGTGACAGCGAATATGCTTTCCAAGGTGGCACACAACGATCGATCGATGATCTCGTGGAGGAGGTGCTTGATACTGGTGTTTCAAGAGTTTGTGTGACAGGCGGTGAGCCACTCGCACAACCTAACTGCTGGACACTATTGCAAAGACTATGCGATGCAGAGCTTGAAGTCTCTCTCGAGACCTCAGGCGCAATGCATATCACTGGGATTGATGAGCGGGTATCAATCGTCCTTGACCTCAAGACCCCTGGCTCTGGTGAATCATCGAGGAACTTGTTATCGAATTTGGCACTGATCCAGCCAAAGGATCAAATCAAAGTGGTAGTGACCAGCGACGAAGATTTTCGGTGGTTCGAGCTATTCTGTGACCATAATCCAGCGGTTTTCGAAGCGGGTGTGGTTTGGATTTCTCCATCCTATGATGAGATTGATTTGCAACAGCTTGCGTCACTCATCTTGTCGTCGAGACATCCATACCGAATGCAACTTCAACTGCATAAGCATATTTGGGGAGAGGAGAGTGGTCGATGAGTAAGCTCAAGGCCGTCGTTCTGCTATCGGGTGGTTTGGATTCTGCAACAGTTCTTGCGATGGTAAAAGCGCGTGGGTTCGACTGCTACACCATCGGCTTTGATTATGGTCAAAAACATAGTTCGGAGCTTAAGGCTGCTTATCGGATTGCTGAAGCACTAGGTGATCACCCACACAAAGTTATTCGGCTCGATCTCGGATCGATCGGTGGTTCTGCGTTAACCAGTGATGATATCGATGTGCCGGTGGAAGGAGTGGCCAAGAGTGGGATTCCTGTGACCTATGTTCCGGCACGAAACACCGTATTTCTTTCAATCGCTCTGGGATATGGTGAGGTGATTGGTGCCAGACATCTATTTATCGGTGCTAATGCGGTTGACTACTCAGGCTATCCTGATTGCCGTCCTGTGTTTGTTGAACAATTTGAGCGTTTGGCTAATGTTGCTACGGCAGCGGTTGATGCCAGTGACCGTTGGTCTGTTGAAGCCCCGCTGATGGCCATGTCCAAATCAGACATTGTCGCTACAGGTACATCGCTTGGTATTGACTACAGCCTGACAGTTTCGTGTTATCAAGCTGATGGAAATGGTGCAGGTTGTGGGGCCTGTGATGCCTGTCGATTGCGTAGAAAAGGGTTTATGGATGCAGGGCTGCCAGACCCAACTCAATATCAGAACGGAATTTTTCCGCAAATCTAAAAAAATCCGCGAAGTTACTTGCCAAATTCGCCTCGGCGGGTATCATTCACGCCCTATCGGATTGGCTCCAATCCTTGAGTGTGGGTCGTTAGCTCAGCTGGTAGAGCAGTTGGCTTTTAACCAATTGGTCGCAGGTTCGAATCCTGCACGACCCACCATTTTTCTCTAAAAAAATCAGATATTTGGTCTTATAGTGACCCTCTTGGGTCCCAAGCAAAAGCCCTCCCGTGATCGTGCAGCCCTCATCATCGGTCTCGAGAAATATGCCAGTGCACCTTCAGCAGATTTCGCGTCCCGTGACGCCCAGATGTTTGCTGACTATGCTCGAGAGAAGCTGGGTATCGCCGATAACAACATCAAGATTCTAACCGACACAGAAGCTTCTGAGACGGCCATCCTCCGTGCCCTCAAGGTCTGGCTTCCTAAGGCCATCAAACCCGAAGAAACGGACCTCTATGTCTTCTACGCAGGACACGGGATGCCAACCGCAGATGGTTCCTCTGCCTACCTTGTTCCCTATGACGGGGATATCCAACTCCTCGAGGATACGGCCATCTCCCGCAAGCGGTTCTTCGACGAGATCAGTGCCACGAAACCACGCTCAGCGACCTTCTTCTTTGATAACTGCTACTCCGGGGCAACTCGATCCGAGCAACAGTTACTGGCCGCTCGCCCTTTGACCATTAAGGTTGAAGAGACTGACGTACCTGACAACTACCTCGTCTTTGCAGCGGGGGAGACCGACCAGATTGCTGGGGTAGAGCCTGAAGTGAAGCACGGTAGGTTCTCGTACTTCGTCTTCAAGGGCTTGGAAGGTGAGGCGGATGCCAACTCTGATGGGAAGATCAGCGCAGGGGAGTTGCATAGCTTTGTGAGAGAGTCCGTAGGGAGATTCTCAGCGGGAGCCCAGACGCCAACGATGCTCGGTGATGCGGGTAGGTGGGTGTTGCGTTGACGATTAGATGATTGTGACTATCGTCTCCTAAACCTCGCACAATGCTGGATTAGAATCTAGTGCCGACCACAGTTGTAAGCATGTCACCGTCTGCTCCACCCAAATCACTATATAACGAAACTCCTGCGTAGTAGTCATCAAATTCATATCCGAGCCCGAATAATGAGCCGGTTCCAGAATAATCGCCAGCAGCTCTATAAGTTGTTCCTGAAATGGTCAGACTTGCGGCCGCATCTACTTCAGTTGAGTGTAATCCGGCTTTAAAGAACCATGGAGATGTAGGTTTTTGATATACGATAGAAAAATCAAATCCGCTTGCTGAGACATCTTCATCTGCGGTGACACTCGACGATGTATATTTTGCTTCTAAGTCTCCAGTAAATAAATACCCTGCTTCAATTGAGTATTCTTCAGCTATCGGTATCCCGATGAAGAAGCGGCCGAAGATTGCTGCACCATCCTCTTCGTACGTAACTGTACTCCCAATTAAATTCGCTAACGTTTGTGCTGTTTTTTCTGCTCCGAGGTCTGCAAAACCTAATCCACCTTCAGCACCAAAATAAATATCAGCGGCGGATGTCGGGACTGAGAAACATAATAAGCAAGCGAAAAGACTTGCCCTAATCCTTCTATATACTTCGGTCATCAATCATCTCCTGTATTTTTTGTCGTGACACGGAATCAAAAAGTAAAGAGGTGTTTTAATCCAACAGAAAGGTAACAAATGATCAACGATCTTGACAGCTCCTACATGCAAAATTGCTTGATGTCAGTTAGTTTTTTTTGCAAATCATTATAGCTCAGGTTCATTTTGGCCTTGATTGCCATAGCATTCTTCAAGCGATAATGCCACAATTCATAGAGTTATCAGCACAAATCGGGAGGGGTCGGTTTTTTGCGTAACAGCCGTATTTTTTTTTAGTTGTATCTTTATCTGCCCTAATTAGTTGCGGAAAAACAATAAATATTAGTTCGGTAGGTAATACTAAACTGTGCAACTTGGCAACGCATAAAGGTGTTTGGGAGACGCGATATCGGTATCTCAAATATGTTGAAGAAGCTCGTATTCGTAGATTAGATTGTAACACGACGCAGCTCAGTAGGCGGTCACAAGTTAAAGCCGAATCTAAACAGCCCACACAAGCTATCTCTTTTGATGAGCAACCACCTTCGTTGCGGATTCTCGATAAATATATTGAAGACGAGAGTGGAGTTATCGAGGGTAGAGTGACTGACAACGTTGAGGTTGCTGAACTTCAAGTAAATGGCCGACCCGTCGCATTTGATGAATTTGGTCGTTTCACTCACAAAGAGTATCTCCCCTCGAGTGGATCGGAGTTTACTCTTCTTGCGATTGACCGGGCAGGACTTAAGACGACGGAAACAATTCGTCTAAAACGTAACGCTTCCTCACAGGTCGCTAAACTATCCTTCGACCGTCTCAACCCCACAACCCGCCGAGTTAAGTCCAACAGCGATGCCATCGCCCTCATTGTGGGGTTAGCAGAATATGAAAAAATATCGTCTGCTGAGTTTGCTGATCGAGATGCTGAGGTCTTCTATGATTATGCTCGTCTCAAACTGGGGATTCCGAGAGAACGTGTTCAAAGTCTCATTAACGACAAGGCTGATGAGGTTGGCTTACTCACTGGGGTGAACAAGTGGCTCAAGCGCTCTGTGAGGCAAGGAGAGAGTGACGTGTACATTTTCTTCGCTGGACACGGTCTCGCCTCTGATGATGGCGATACAGCCTATCTGATCCCCTACGATGGAGCTCCTGACTTCCTCAAGAGAACTGCTATCTCAAGGGATGAAGTCTTTAGTGAGATTGCGTCAGTCAATCCAAAATCTGTAACTGTATTCTTGGATACGTGCTACTCCGGCGATACCCGTGGAGGTAGTCGACTTGTTGCCGGACGACCACTCCGAATCAAAGTATTGGAAGAGCCAGTTCCTCCAAACTTTACGGTACTGACAGCGGCTGGTGGAGATCAGATCGCCAAGCCGCTCGAGGAAGCCAGGCACGGGATGTTCTCCTACTTCCTGATGAAGGGAATGGAAGGTGGGGCTGATTCCAACAGCGACAACGAGATCACGGCCCGTGAGTTACATACCTACGTAAGGGAGAATGTGATCCAGCAAAGTGGTGGCTCACAGGTTCCGGAGTTACAAGGGGATGCGGAACGAGTATTGGTACGGTTTCAGTAACAGAGACCTAATCTTTAGCCTCGGGCTTGACAACATTGATAGTGATCGGCCGCACTTTCTGAGTATGTTTGGTGATTTCCTCCAGTCGTGAATAGAGACCAATCAGAGCGTTTGTCCCTTGAATCCATTGACCAGCCTTGAACTCGACATCAGAAGCCAGCTTAGCTTCCTGTTGCTCTAGCCAATATTCGAGCCAAAGAATCCTGGTGATGAAGGAGTTATGTTGGTGGGTAAGATACTTGGGATTACCGCAGGTTGAGGCGAGATTCCGATATTTCTGTCGAAGGTCTTTGGCAAGCTCGGTGCGTCCGTCTAGATTATCGAGCCAGCCGGAGCAATAGGTCTGGTTAACTGCCCGTATCTTGCTCATAGTTGCATTGTATCTTTTATGAATTTTATCCCAGACTTACTATTTGCTTACTAAAATTATAATTCAAAATGTCTCATTTCTAACTAATTGAATAAAATGAATTAAATAACCTTTTACGTCCTTGTACACGCGGATTAGATATCTGTGTACATGTATCCTACCCTCTTGGGGTAAGGGGCATAAATAAAATCTGGCGGATCGGGTTCTTACTGGCATCACTTATGCAAGGTACTTATCAGACGCCTATCCGGTGTCAAAAAAAAGACGGTTCAATCTGGTCTACGCGGGAATCGCCAGAATTGGATGAACGGGTCTTAATAACCAAAGAGTAATTTAATGAACCAAGAAACTTAACCCCGAGATGCTGAGGCTCTCGGGAACTTGGGGTATTCATAAAAAAGCCCCCGACGGATCAGGGGCAAGGAGCCGGAATGGGCTCGTCAGGACAACAATGAAAAAACTAAAACGAAATACCGCTAGCCAGCAGGCACATCAGCATAATCACATATTCAACACGTAAGGCCATTGAGTGACTCCATCCAATTGCAATGATGCCAGTATGCGATGTCATGATGGAGAGATATGGGAGAGATTAGGGCTTGGTAATGGAGTTTCACACGGGCTAGTCAAAGCCTAGTCGCTTTCAAGGTCTGTAGGTGAAGCAATGCTCCTTGCCCAATGTTTTCTTATAAAAATCGATCACGATGGTGTAAGGCTCGTTTACTATCTCTACACGCCCAGTCTTTTTATTAGAGCGGAGGTAGCGGTCATAAATGCATTGGCCGCCGTTAATTTTTTACCTCTAACTTCCGAAAGTCCTCACGACTGCACCACGGGATCCATTCGCCACCACTGCGTATAGTTATTGCATCGGGAGCAATTAGCTTGTTTTCGAATCGATAAAGATCATTTCCACACCGCATGACTTGGTCACCCCAAACAGGAGCCGAACATAACAACAAGATCAAAGCACTTTGTCTCACTGGGCATTCGCTTTAAAACTAGCTTCAGTAGTTTCTGTGATCACAATTGATGAGCCAAGTCCTAGTATCTTGTTATTAAAATCAATCATGAAATAAGAGTTCTTATCGAGTGCTCCTTGGAAATTGAATGATTCGTCTGAGTAAGACAATTTACCAACCCCTTGCGGCTTGATGGTCAGAGTATTTTGCCCATCTTTAACTTCGCCAGAGAGAATCTCGTTATTTCCCAACTCTCCTAGTTCAGCACCGTTGAGCACGACTTTCAGCAAAACCCCACCACCAATCCATTGTCCCTCTCGTGCAATGAATGCTGTTCCGTCGGGCGTCGTGACTGACTTTTCCACTTGCTGGTTATACTGAACGCCAGTACCTGAACAAGCAGTTAGTGCCACACTGAGAATAATTAATGCTAGAAAACGCATTTATATCTCCATCAAATCAATACTTAGACGATACCAGATTTCACTTTCCAGCAAACCACTGCTATCTTGCGCCGCACTCAAGGACGAGTAATCAGAGAAAAGGGACACCTGTTCTTCCTGACCTCTGCTCATTGAGGCCGTTTGTCTTGTTTCAACCTCGACTGTTAGCTTTTAGCATGTCCTGAAGTACATCAGTCTGACATAGTTTAATAAGCTATGCGCTTCTGTAGACACGCCGATTCCGGCGATTTGCGTAATCGCTTAAAACTTCAGAGGGACTTCTTTTCGTTTCCCAAGCTTTAAGTAGCCAGGTCGTTTCAAGCTCACCGAGCCAATCGTCACTAGGTGGGTCTAGATCGAGGTTACTCGGAAACGGGTATGCATCGACCATCGCTCGGATCGCGCGTGAAACTAAGTTTCTATCTGTGTTATTCAATAAGTGTGGATAGACAAATCTCACAAGAGCTGGGAAGTCGAGGTGCTCCATGGGCTTTGCCAAGGCTGACGAAATCTGCAGTAAGTTGACGAGTCTTGGATTTGAGGTCTGGTTCCCACCGGCCGCATGAAAGATGCTCGGATTAAAGAAAACCAAATCCCCTTTTTTGAATGGAATTTGACTGAACTCACGCTCGAATCGCTCTTGCTCTTCAGGCCGGCGGTAGGTGAGGTAACCATCGCTGTCGTTTTGTGATCCAAGTAAAAGTTTAGTTGGCCCCATCTCCACCGGGACGTCGCAGTGAACGATCGCGCCCTGAAGCGTAAGTTTTGACGAGGCTCGGCGGATAAGATCAGGCATCTCTGCCACAAGGGATTCAGGGTAGAAGCCCAGGTGGTAGTCGCGGTGTCCGGTCTGCGGTGCGCCACCGGGAACTACAACGTTAACTTGTGCGGTGATCTGATATAGCGGGCCAAGCCAAGCCTCACTGACTCGATGCAACCATTCGTTGCCATAATATTCTGCAAACAGATGAGGAGCATCCTCAGCTAACTTGTTGAGGGCGTTCCAGAGCCGTCGATTCGAACCTGAAGCAAAATGATCGGCTGCATGGTTACCCTCGCTTTGTATTCGCTCAGAGAATGCGTCCGAGACTGAATCCAACAACGCTAGATCTTGATAGGCGCCTCGAATAATTAGGACGCCGGCGCCATTCTCTAGCCGCTCCTGAATTTCGTCTACACGTACATTCTGGTCATGGTGGATAACTATTTGATCATCCATTCATGCTCCGGATCGTTTTTAAAGTGCCAGACGCGTTTTGGTCCAGCCATTACGTTTAGGTAATAGTTATCATAACCGTGCGCTGCACCGACTGGGTGGTATCCCTCTGGTACTTTGACACAGTCTCCATTCTCAACAGCCATCGTTTCGTCGATTGATCGGTCATCGGTATACACGCGTTGAAAAGCGAAGCCTTGTGGTGGGTTAACGCGATGATAATAGGTTTCTTCCAACGCCGATTCGATAGGGATATTGTCAACACAATGCTTGTGGGGGGGATAGCTCGACCAGTGTCCGGCTGGAGTGAAAACCTCGACTACAAGAAGGGAGTGTGCTGGCTGGGTTTCCGGCAAGATATCGTGAATGTAGCGTGTATTGCTGCCTTGTCCACGGGCACTCTGTGTTTGATCTGATTTTTTTATCCGGCGAGCAGGTAAAGATGATCCGCCCGGCGCAGAGCAGAGGGCCAGCTCGAGCTCGTCTAGAGCGGTTAACTTTACAGTTTCCTGTTCTGGCACATACAAATGCTCGGTTAATTCTTGGTCAAATAAGTTCTCTCGTCCGCCGACAGCGTCAAATCGGCTATCGCTAAGTTGCGCATCAAATGTTCCTGTGATCGGAACTAAACAAAACTCTCTATTATTAGTTTCGAACTCGTGGGTCTCTTGGGCTTTGAGCTTAACGACTTTGAAGCCGACAAAGCTCCATTCTGCATTTTCTGGCGTTATATCTATAACGGTTCCGTATCTTGCGTTGGGTTTGACCAATAAAGAGGTCATACGGTACCTCCCAAGGAAGACTCGAGTTCAACGAGCTCTTGTCCGCCCGCCATTAAATCTTGGAGCTCTTCTGGTGTTATTTCGCCTTTATTGGCGGTGCCCAGTGTTTTGCCGCGATTTAATACCGTGAATCGATCACCAACGGCGAGCGCATGACGAACATTGTGGGTTATGAAAACGACCGCGATTCCGTTTTCACGGACCCGATCTACAGTGGCAAGAACATTTGCTGTCTGTCGGACGCCGAGTGCCGATGTTGGTTCGTCTAGAATCAGTACTTTTGCACCAAAATATACCGCGCGAGCGATTGCCACCGTTTGTCGCTCACCACCTGACAAGGTCCCCACCGCTTGGTGTGGTCCACGCAAATTAATGCCCATTTTACGCATCTCGTCCATGGTGACTTTGTCGGCCCGCTCGTGATCGAATAGGATGAAACCGAAGCGCCTCTTTATTGGTTCATTACCCATAAAAAAGTTTCGACTAACACTCATTAACGGGATCATTGCCAGATCCTGATATACCGTTGCGATACCTTGGCTGATAGCTTGCCGAGGATCTTCGAACCGAACTTCTTGGCCTCGCATCAGAAGACGCCCCGATGTCGGTGCGTGTACTCCTGACATTGTCTTGATCAGCGTCGATTTACCTGCGCCATTATCTCCCAGTAGGCAATGACACTCACCTTCCGAAACAGAAAAATTGACACCCCCAAGAGCTATGACCGTCCCAAAATGTTTCTCTACATCCTGCATTTCGAACAATGGATCCATGGTCATTTTTCTCCCGTAATAATTCGGCGGATATATGTATTGAGAATCACAGCCGCCAATAACAAGACGCCCAAAAAGACACGGAACAGAGAGCTTTCTACGCCGGCAAAAAATAGCCCTTGCTGAACCACGCCGAAGATCAAAGCACCGAGAGCGGCCCCGATTACACTTCCATAGCCACCTGTCAATAAAGCTCCCCCGATGACAACAGCGATGATGGCTTCGAATTCTTTTAGGAGACCTCTGTCTGCTCCGGCTGACCCGAATTCCATGACCTGACATGTTGCGAAAACGCATGCGCAAAATGCTGAGAACATGAACATTAAAATCTTGACCCGATTGACCGGGACACCGGCATAACGTGCCGCCTGCGCGTCACCTCCAGAGGCGAAAATCCAATTACCGAAGCGGGTCCGTGTTAGTACGAAGTGCCCAAAAATGACCAAACCGATTGCCCACAGAATGAGCGCAGGGATTCCATCGACGACCGGCTGCCCAGCTCGACTTCCACGCTCGAAAACGTCGATTAATCCAAGATCAGCGAGCCAAACGAAGACGGGTTCACCCACCTTTCCACCGAATAGAGATGCGAGCCAATCGCGATCTGCAGCATCGGAGACTCCCCCGATAATCGTCTTCCTCTCAATTAGTTGAGGAAAGAAGATTGTGAACCCACGAAGAATAAACAAGAAGGCGAGAGTAACGATGAAGCTAGGCAGACCTGTTCGGATGACGATATACCCGTTGAGCGCTCCCAACGCAGTACATAATACAAACGTAACACAAATCGAGGTCCATACAGGCCACTGAAGAGTGACTGAAAATATGGCTATCATCATCCCCGCGAATCCAATCATGGATCCGACCGATAGATCAAATTCTCCAGCGATCATGAGGAGGCAAGCCCCCACCGCAATAATCATAAATTGTGCGCTGACAGTTGACCAGTTAAGGACTCCGCGGGGACTAAACATGCCACTGTCGAAGGCCAGGAACCCAAAGAACAGAAAGACGATAATAGTACCGGCGATACTTCCGAGTTCCGGCCGAACTAGTGCTTGTCGAAGTGGGGATATATTTTTAATGCGTTCATCTTGAGTTGAATCACTCATTCGACTGATCCTTGTAGCCGAGACACCCAGAAGGTGCCTCGGATTGATCTAACTAACAGTTAGTTTAGCGATACTCACCAGCAAATTTTTCAACCATCGTTAGTCCTGATTTTGTGACGAAACCGGGACCCGAATTGATGTTATTACCAGGTAGCACGCCGTAACGATGGTAGTTAGCGAGGACTACAACCGGAAGATACGCCTGGAGGAATGGTTGTTGATCAATACCCCACTGGATAACGTCGCTCTTGATTCCCTTAACGATTTCAGTACCAAGATCAAACGTACCGAAGTAGATATCACCCGCCATGCCATTCTCGTCAAGTGCTAAGAGTGTTGGATCAGCTGAGGTTGGACCTAGCGTTAAAACCGCATCAGTTTTTGGGTTCGCGTCAAGATATGCGAGTACCTTATTCTTAATTTCAGATGGATCTTGTCCCGAGTCGATCATCTGGTTACCGAGGTCGATACCCAGTCCATCAGCAAATCCTTTACATCGTTCTGTCGACGATGGGCTGCTAATGTAGTGATTTACACACAGGAAGCTCTTAACACCATCGCCTTTGGCTCTCAGACCGGCAGCGTAGCCTGCGTCATACTCTGGCTGGCCGACATACATTAACGCGCCAACTTCCCGTGCTTGCTCGGGGGTTCCAGAGTTCATGATAATCACATCGACGCCAGATGCGACCGCTTCCTTGATAGGGCCCGATAAGACATCATAATCCGCGAGTGTGGTGATGATGCCATTAGGATTAGATGCTGCTGCTTGCTCGATAATACGAGCCATATCAGCTAGGTCTCCGGTTGGTGGATTCCGATACTCGACTTCCACGCCCATCTGGTCTCCAGCGAGCGCGATTCCGTTTTTGATGGTGTTCCACCAGCTGTCTGAATCAGGTGCGTGAGACACAAGTACATAACGCTCGTTGCCATGCCCCGCGGCGTTTGCAACAACACCAGTGAGCGATGCTACAGCGAGAGTTGAAGCTACAGCTAAATGCTTAAATATTTTTTTCATGGGTTGACTCCAATTTTTATTAGGACAAGAACAGCACACATGTGACAATTCTTATAGCCAACATTAATAGTCGTTGAAGAGTTTTGCAACCGGTTGCAAAATAAAAACGATGAGTTTGATTCGTTATGTTTAATGAGAGGTGCTCGCATGAGTCAGCATAGTAGCAAGCGCGCTACACTCAGCGAGGTGGCTGCCCTCGCTGGTGTATCTCGGAGCGCTGTTTCCAGAGCATTTACTGAGGGTGCTTCAGTGTCTGTGAAAACGCGCTCTAAAGTTGAGCGAGCGGCTCAAGAACTAGGATACCGACCAAATGTTTTAGCTCGTTCGTTAACAACCAGGAAAACTGGATTAGTCGGACTCGTCGCCAATAACTTCCATAATCCGATTTTTCTCGAAGTCTTTGACTTGTTCACTCGACAGTTACAAACCGTTGGATTACGGCCACTGATCGTCAACTTAACAGAAGAAACTGATCCTCAACGAAGTGTTCAGCTTCTCCTCGAATACCAGGTTGATGCTGTAGTCGTCGCAAGTTCAACGCTTCCAGTGGGATTTGCCGATAGCTTTTCGGAAGCCGGGATATCAGTTGTTCATGCTTTTGGCCGACCAACCAATCGTAAAGATATCAACGTGATCGGGATCGACAATATTGAAGCTGGCCGTATTGCTGCTCGTCGCTTACTTGCAAGCGGATATAACGATGTCGGTTTTTTGGGTGGTCCTGAAAAGGCAACCTCAACTCGTGATCGTTTGGAAGGATTTCTCGATGTTTTAAGTGATTATCCAAAGATCAAGACTCGAGTACATTTTGCCGGGGATTATACGTTTGAGGCAGGGTTTGATGAGATGGCTTCAATGATTTTACGGGGCCTTAGCCAAGCATACTTCTGTGCGGACGATGTGATTTCAATTGGAGCTATGTCAGCGCTTCGTCGAGCCAATTTTCGTATCCCCCAGCAAATCGGCATTATTGGCTTCAACGATATGGAAATGGCCGGTTGGGACAATATTCGCCTCACGACGATTCACCAACCGTTGGACCAAGTTATCGAAGAGTCGGTTATTTGCCTTACAGGGATGTTAACGCTCAACACCAGAAAGACTTATCAAAAACTTCTGCCCTGTCATATAGTTGAGCGAGATACGCTGCCCGCTCTTAGTTGATTTCCACCCATTCGCCGTTAGCTTGCCCAGATTTAGCGACGGCATAAATTGCCTTAATTGATTCGGCTCCGTCGATCGCAAGGGGGAGTAACGATGTACCTGCAGACTGTCCGTTCTCTAAGTCTTCAGTGATTACTGAATGAAGTTCCGCGTAGATGTTGGCAAAGGCTAACGGCATCCCTTCAGCGTGTCCGATAGTGACACGACTTGATTTATCCGCTTCTGGGGAGAGATCTGCCTCTCCACGCTCGATAACCGTCGTACGACCACCAACAGGGGTGTAATAAAGTTGATTGGGTTGTTCTTGTGTCCATCTCAGGCCGCCCGTTTCGCCAAAAACTTGGATGGCAAGTCCGTGCTGACGGCCAATCGCGCAAGCACTGGTCCAAAGCCGACCTACGATTCCGTTAGTCATCCTGAAATTAACCATCGCATCGTCTTCTAGCTGACGACTTGGGATAAGGCTGACGGTATCAGCTGATACTGACTTAACTCGTTGATCAGTGATGAAAGTTGCGAGATGCAGCGCATGTATTCCACAATCCGCAAACTGGGCAGAAACTCCGATTTGAGCCGGATCATAACGCCATCGGATTCGAGGGTTATCGGCGTCTGTTGCATCCGCGTGATGTCCATGAGCAAATTCTGCGAATACCATTCTCACTTTTCCGATATCACCTCGGCTCACCATCGCTTTCATATGACGGACCAGGCTATATCCCGAATAACCATAATTAACTGCACAGATTGTTCCGGTTGTCTCCGATAAGTGTGCAAGTTCTAGCGATTCTTCAACGGTCATCGTTAGTGGCTTTTCGCATAGAACGTGGAACCCTTCGCTTAGAAATGCTTTGGTGATTTCAAAATGTGAATTATTTGGAGTCGCAACAGTGACTAAATCGACTCGGTCATCTCGATCCCTTTCTCCAGCCAACAGCTCCTGCCAGGACCCATAGCTTCTATTGGGATCGAGGCCCAGACCTATGCCAAATTGCTTCCCTTCATCCGGACGATGATCGAGCGCACCGGCGGCGAACTGAAAATATCCATCTAAGCGTGCGCCAAGACGGTGGGCTGGGCCGATTTGGCTGCCTTTGCCGCCGCCAATTAATCCCCACTTCAGTGTGTTCATCCGTACGCTCCTCAAAAACCGACTGCTGACAGGAATTGGCGATTTGCAATTGCATCCTGCAATGGTGAGATATCGAGCGTGGGGTCACAATCCTGTTCGACTGTCAGCCAGCCGTGATAGCCGCGTTCGAGCAACAGCTGTCGGGCAGTGACGAAATCAACTGATCCTTTGCCGAGGTTACAAAAAATGCCTTGGCCACAAGCGTCATAAAATCCAGTTTGATTTTCAATCACTGCTGACTGGACGTCTGGATCTATGTCTTTGGCGTGTACGTAGGACACTCGGTCAAAGTTTTTGTCGATGAAAGCGATTGGATCGAAGCCTGCGTATGTTTGGTGTCCCGTATCTACGCATATTTTAAGATATTGCTCATCAATTTCTTGAAGCAGTGCATCGAGCTCCGCCTTAAAATCCATAAAACCACCCGCATGTGAATGGATACTAACCGTCAAGCCATATTCGTCAGTCCCCATTTTGGCAACATCACGAATTCTGTCGACAAACAAAGCCCAGTCTGCCTGCGCCATCGTGATCGCTTCGTTCGGTCTCCCAGCGTATGGCGCGCGCTGTTCTGAAATTGAATCAATCAAAACCATTTGTTTCGCGCCGTGTGCTGACAGAGCAGCGGCAGTCCTTCGAGCTTTTTCGACAACATCTGCTTTGGCGTCAGCATCGTGGAATGGTTGGAAAACAACACCACCTATCAGCTCTAGCGAATATTTTTCTAATGCGTCACCCAGCTCGCTGGGATCTTCTGGCATGAAGCCGATGGGTCCCAGTTCAATGCCATCATAGCCTGACTCTCGACATTCTATTAAGACAGATTCCCAGCTTGGGTTTCTGGGATCATCTGCCCATTCAACTCCCCAAGAACAGGGCGCATTACCAATTTTGATTGACATAAAAAATCCTCACACTACGGTCCAAGATTGTGTTTGATAAGACTGGCGGATAGCGGTACAAACTTTCATTACTTCAAGCCCATCCTTAAATGATGGGGAGGCGGGCTTGATGCCAAGAATAGCCTGGTAAAAAGCTACTTGCTCGATGATGATCTGATCCTGATATCCAGTTCCATGCCCCGGTCCTTGGCAAAACATTGCGTACTGACCATGGCCGGGCGCTGCAAGAATGCGTTGAAATCCGGCATCTTGGTTTGCCCGGTACAGATGCAAACTGTTCTGGTCTTCTTGATCAAATCTTAGCGCTCCCTTCGTACCATGTACCTCATAGGTCAATCCCATCTTTTTTCCATGTGCGACGCGCGATGCCGAAATAAAACCATTGGCTCCGTTGGCGAACGAACACATGCATTGCACCTGATCGTCGTTAGCATCCGGATTCGCTTTTTCATTTCTGACATTGGAGTGTTGTTTCATATCTGCAATGACAGCCGTTATGGGTCCCGCTAGCGTCAAAGCGTTATGAATCGGATGTGGCATTAAATCACCGAGCGTGCCATTGGCGTCACCTACTTTTCGCCACTCATTACAATCGGCGTTGACAAGAAAATCCTCATGATGCTCGCCCCGGTACCAGATTATCTCGCCAATCGTTTTCTCATCTAACAACTTTTTTGCGAGGGCCGTTGCCGGGGTCTGAATGTAGTTATATCCGACTAAATTCGGTAAATGGCTGGCCAGTTTGACGATCGATTGGGACTCCGCGATATCTCGCCCCATAGGCTTTTCACACAATATCGCTTTACCCGTCTTTGCTGCCAATTCGACGAAACGAAGGTGCGTGCTTTGTGGGGAGGCAATGATGACAGCGTCGATTTGATCGCTTTGAAGGAGGGACTCTGCTGACTCGAAGGCATGCCGAAATCCATACTTTTCTTTGTACTGCGCGGCCGACTCAGGTGTTGAAGCAGCGACGCCTTCAAGCCGGATCTCGACGCCTAACTCTGCGTTTGCAGAAGCAACCCTTGCAGCCACGGCGTGGGCCTTTCCCATGTAACCACCACCGATTATACCGACCCTAATTATTTTGCTCTTGTCCCACATATTGCTCTCTGCTTTGCAACCGGTTGCAAAGTTTGTATTCTTTAGTATCGCAAAGCAATAGTAACTGAAGAAGGTTATGTCCGAATTCGTAAAACTCACAGTAGCTCAAGCCATCGTCAAATACCTCGAGAACCAGTGGATAGAGATTGATGGATCACGCCTACGCTTGTGCGGCGGTGGTTTCGGGATTTTTGGTCATGGCAACGTGACTTGTCTCGGTGAAGCGCTTTTTGACTCCCGAGATGCCTTGCCCCTTTTTCGAGGACAGCATGAGCAGGGCATGGGCTTCGCTGCGGCCGCTTACGCGAAGTATTGGTTACGGAAACGATTTATGTTTTGTACGGCTTCGGCCGGGCCCGGTACAGCTAACTTGGTGACTTCGGCCGCACTCGCGATGGCGAACCGACTACCTGTCTTGATGTTGTGCGGTGACAACTTCGTTACCCGACTCCCTGACCCAGTGCTACAGCAGGTCGAGCATTTTGGAGATCCCAGCCTTGGCGTCACAGATTCCTTTAAATCCGTGGCGAGGTATTGGGATCGGATTTCGCATCCGGCACAAATTATTCAATCATTACCGCAGGCCATTCAAACAATGTTAGATCCTGCGGATTGTGGACCAGCCTTTATTGCTCTTCCTCAAGATGTCCAAGGCTGGGCCTACGAGTTTCCATCGCAGTTCTTTGTAGAACGGACCCATGTGATTCGCGAAGTCTGTGCTGACCCACGTGAACTTGCGAGTGCGGCGCGGATAATCCAATCTGCGAGTAGGCCGCTGATCATAGCGGGAGGGGGCGTGCAGTATGGTGATGCGGTCGAGGAGCTGACTAACTTTGCTGAGCTTCATCAGATACCAGTCGCGGAAACCATCGCGGGACGAGCGAATTTGCTGTGGGACCATTCACTCAACGCCGGACCGATAGGGGTAACAGGATCTGATAGCGCCAATGCGATGGCGGCAGAAGCGGATGTCGTGATTTGTGTTGGGACGCGGCTCCAAGACTTCACTACGGGCTCTTGGAGTTGTTTTTCAAAAGGCGCGCAACTTGTATCCATCAATCCGGGACGATTTGATGCCAACAAACATATGGCTACCGCTGTTATCGGAGGCGCCAAATCGAGTCTACCTGCATTAAGTGATCTATTAGGTGATTTTGCATCCGGAAGGCAGTGGATTGAAAAACTGACTCAGGAGCAAGCACATTGGGGCGCGATTCGTAATAAGAACACCGATGCCAATGCCGGTCCCAATCGATATTCGCAGGCAATTGGTGT
This sequence comes from uncultured Litorivicinus sp., assembly GCA_902536515.1. Taxonomy (GTDB): domain Bacteria; phylum Pseudomonadota; class Gammaproteobacteria; order Pseudomonadales; family Litorivicinaceae; genus HIMB30. The sequence goes on from CACAXU010000017.1 coordinate 17,952, forward strand.
GGTCAACAAGCTGTGCAATGTAGAGGACAGAGTGGTTGCTGCAGCCGGTGGATTGCCTGCCGAGATCACAGCAAATTGGAGAACACTTGGAATCGGCACGGTCGATGTCGAGTTCGGATTTAGTTGTATGGGCTATGAAATCTCGGGTGGACTCGGTGCGCGCATTGCACAACTTCAAAACCGTCAAGACGCGGATACGATTGTTTTTGTCGGTGATGGCTCCTACCTACTGCTTAACAGCGATTTGTATTCCGCTGTCATCACGGATCATAAGCTTATTTTAATAGTACTGAACAACGATGGATTCGCTGTCATCAATAAACTCCAGACTGGAAAAGGAAATGCCAGTTACAACAACCTTTTTGTGGATACTCCAACCGCGACTGCGCTGAAGCCTGTAGATTTTGTTAGTCATGCCGCGAGCTTGGGAGCGGACTCTGAAAAAGTTAACAACGCCGAGGAATTCGAGTTAGCGTTTGCTCGAGCCAAAGCATCTCAGAACAGTTACGTGATTGTTATGGACGTAGATCCATACGAGGGATGGACCGCAGAAGGACATGCATGGTGGGAAGTTGGTACACCTTCTGTCTCAAATCATCAGAGCGTTCTTGATGCGCACGTTGAGACTGAAGAAGGTCGCCAACAGCAAAGGCGAGGTGTTTAGTGATCGATCTCGACTTCGATCCTGCTAAGCCATTTCTCGTGCTGGGCAGAGCTGGTTTGGATATCTATCCGACACCGGTGAATACTAAAACTGCAGAAGTCGTAGAGTTTGTATCCGCTCTTGGTGGTTCCAGCGCGAATATCGCTGTGGCGTTGTGTCAATTAGGACAGAAGGCGTCATTGGTGACATGCGTGTCTGATGATGCAGTCGGTCGCTATGTAGAGAATCAATTGCGACGTTACGGTGTTGATAGCCATCTTGTCAGGCGTGTGTCCGGAGACTTTCGAACGAGTCTGGCTGTGGTTGAGTCGACCGTAGTTGACCATCAAAGTGTCATCTACCGAAACAATGCTGCCGATTTTCAAATGCATGAATCTGATATCGATACGTTAACAATGTCTGACTTTGCGGCACTAGTGGTGACGGGAACATGTCTGACCAAAAATCCTTCCAGACAGGCGGTTGTAAGAGCGTTAGCTCGCGCCAGAGATGCCGGTCTTACGACTGTTATGGATCTTGATTATCGACCCTATTCGTGGGAAACGGCTGATCATGCGAGGCAGGTTTATAACGAGGCTGTTGCTCTCGTTGATATTGTTATCGGCAATGACGAAGAGTTCGGACACATGGCGGGTAACTTCGATGCGGGTAGCGAATTTGCTAAGTCGCTTGCTGCCGCAGGAAGACTAGTGGTTTACAAAATGGGTGAGCGTGGAAGCCAGGCATATTTCAGCCAAGATGTAATAGTGACCGGCGTATTCCCAGTGACACCGATCAAACCAACTGGTGCGGGAGATGCGTTCTTGGGAAGTTTTTTAGCTAGTCTGTCAAGACAGGAAGGTCTAGCTAAGTCAATTATGTATGGCAGTGCTAGCGCTGCGCTTGTTGTTACAAGAGTCGGGTGCGCGCCCGCGATGCCGACACTAGAAGAATTGAGCCTGTTTGTCGATCGACATCAGGAATCTGTTGAACAACGCCTTGGGAGACTATGATGCATATTGCACCGTTCGATAATCAGAATCAGCCAATCGTCGATGTAGGAAACGACCGTGTTCCTCTCAATTACTTCAATATAGTGAAGTTACAAAAGGGTCAAAAATACTCCTATACGTTGTCTGATTATGAGTCATGCATCGTTCCAGCGACTGGCCGTGTGTCTGTGAGTATAAATAATTGCCAGATAGCCGAAATAGGTCTGCGAACAGAGGATGTATGGGACGGAGAGCCCGAAGGAGTCTATGTCCCCACTGCTCTGGAGTGCGTAGTTGAATGCATTTCTGACAGTGCCGAAGTTTTCGTAGCGGGTGCAAAATATGAGGAAACGCTCGCGCCGTTCGCTGTTCTGGGCCATGAGATAGACATGGTCCAGTATGGCTCTGATGACACTAAAACCCATCGTAAGATTAAGCATATTCTAGGGCAGAAACAGCACGGTCAAGTCGGACGGCTGCTTGTATCTGAGCTTTTCACTGTGGGAGCAGGTGGTTGGTCGGGTTTTCCGAGCCACAAACACTCAGTGGATCGAGAGGGTGAGACGAAGCACGACGAGACATACAATTTCCGATTTAAGCCAAATAATGGCGGGGCATTGCAGTTGCTTCAGCGTTCGGATTCAGATCCTGGCGAAGCTTTTCATGTAGTTGATGGATCAACTTTCTTGATTGATGACGGGTATCATCCTTGTTGCGTTTTCCCAGGGTGTGAAATGTACTACTTCACTATTTTGGGTGGAGCCACCACACGTGGTTTATCCCCGTACTTCCAGCCGGCTTATGCGGAGCAACTCGAGACGATACCCGGTATGAAAGCGATGTGGAACAAGTTTAAATGATCGCAGGTCTGGGCGAGGTCTTAACCGATGCAAAAAAGGATAACCGCGCTATCGCTGGCCTTGTTTGCCTCGGTTGGGAAGATATGCGTGCCTACGTTAAAGCGGCTGAGCTTGAGAATCAGCCTATTATTATTCAAGCCGGTCCAAGTTGTCGTAGGCACACACCCCTAAGGGTTCTTGGACCGATGATGCGCTATCTGGCTGAAGAGGCGTCCGTGCCAGTCGTGGTTCATCTCGATCATGGTGCGAACATCGATGAATGCCGTCAGGCCATAGCATCCGGATTTTCCAGTGTGATGTACGATGGATCTCGCTTGCCATTAAAGGAGAACATTAAGGCAACGCGTGCTGTTGTGGAGCTAGCTCATGAGAAAGGCATCTCGGTGGAGGGCGAAATCGGTTTCGTCGGATACGCTGAGGGTGAAGTATCTGCTACAACAGACCCAGAAGAGGCCGCGCTGTTTGCAAAAGAGACAGGGATTGATGCAATGGCAATCTCTGTTGGGAATGTGCATCTTCAACTTGACTCTGAGACTGAGCTTGACGAGCAGGTAATACAAGAAATTCAGAGTCTGACTGATACGCCGCTCGTGATACATGGGGGAAGCGGTGTCCCTGTTTCGCAGCGTGCGAAATTGGCCGCGTCATCAAATATATGTAAATACAATATCGGTACCGAACTCAGATCTTTATTCGGTTCGGAGTTGCGCGGATTATTGGACCAGAACTCTGAGATTTTCGACCGCGTACAGATACTCTCTTCAGTCGAGTCACGGCTTATCGAAGGAGCTAGATCAGTTTTACGGAGCCTGTCAAATGGTTAGATTGGCGTTACTTGGTGCCGGTCGGATTGGTGGTGTTCACGCACGAGCAATCTCGATGGTTAATGACGCTCATCTCAAATATGTTTTTGATCCTGCGGCTGACGCTTCACAACTAGTTGTAGATGCTTACGGAGCGATTTCTGCACCTATCGAAGATATCCTTGATGATTCAGAAGTTGATGGTGTTCTGATATGTACCCCATCCGATCAACACGCAGATCAGATAAAGCGGGCAATAAAGGCAGGGAAAGCTGTTTTTTGTGAAAAGCCAATCTCTACAGATCTAGATATGACCAGGCAGGTCCTCGAGGTTGTCGATGAACACCAAGGATGCTTAATGCTTGGGTTCCAACGTCGCTTCGATTCGCATTTCATGGCCTTAAAGGCGAAGTTGGCGGAAGAAGCTGTTGGCTCACTGGAACAGCTATTGATCATTAGCCGGGATCCGAGCCCGCCTCCATATTCCTATATGAGGGCGTCCGGGGGTCTATTCAAAGACATGATGATTCATGATTTTGACATGGCCCGTTGGCTAGTCGATGAAAAGATAGTGTCGGTGTACGCGACCGGAGGAGCCATAATCGATGAAAAAATAAGAACTGAAGGAAACGATATCGATTCGGCGAGTGTGTTGATGACAACTGAAACTAATAAACAGATAACTATCGTTAACAGTCGAAGGGCATCGGTTGGATACGATCAACGGGTAGAGGCTCACTGCTCAAACGCGACACTCAACGTCAATTCAATGCGTGAAACAACCTTGGTTGTGGCTGATGCGGGCGGGATAGCGGAGACCCCACTTGAAAACTTCTTTATGACTCGATATCAGGACGCTTATCGAAGAGAGATTGAGCATTTTGTGTCATGTGTTCAGAGTTCTTCGATCCCCTTGGTTTTAGGTTCAGATGGTATGGAAGCTCTTGTTTTAGCGGAGGCGGCCGGCTCGAGTTTTTCTTCTGGATTTTCGGTGAAAGTTGATTGAATCGACTGATGACAGTGAACATGCTAGGTCAGTGTCCCATTTAAGTTCCAATATTTCCGTGTCCGGGTTGAGACAATCGCTAAAGAATTTTTGACGGTATAAATGACGGTATTTTTTAGATTAGAATTCTATTTATAATCATAAAATCAGAAACTTATATATTGTGTTCGCGTCCTGCACGACCTAATGAGCCGCTTCGTGCTTTGCTTCTGCAATCTCTCGCATCATTGCTATCACAAAGGTAGATCACGAGGGATAAGATGCGTTAAATTTATTAGCGAGTTAACTCTGGGGATATGTCTGATTGGAGTATCGTTCGATCATGAAACAGATTCGTAACATGTTCTCAGTTCTACTTTTAGGCTTCGGTCTCATGATGATTTCTGACCCGAGTTTCAGTGCTGACTACCAGAAAGGTGTAGATGCTTACAATCGTGGCGACTATCAAGCGGCCTTGCGAGAGTGGAGACCCTTGGCTGAGCGGGGTGATGCTAACGCACAGATTAGGCTGGGCGTCATGCATGAGTATCGCCGCGGCGTCGAGCAAAGTCTCACCGAAG
>CACAXU010000018.1 GCA_902536515.1 uncultured Litorivicinus sp.
TTCAAGAACTTCGTTCACGTCAAACCGATGATTCACAGAGGGGGAGTATCCGATAATGTCAGGGCGTCAAATGAGCATTCTGATTGGATTGGTGGTCGTGGTAGCCATCGTGTCCAACGCACTATACGTGGTCAACGAGCGCGAACGTGCCGTACTTCTTAAGTTTGGTGAGGTAGTCGCAACTGATATCCAGCCCGGACTTCATTTTAAAATTCCAATTGTCAACGACGTACGTCGTTTTGAATCGCGTTTGATTACGTTAGATTCGAGCCCGCAACGGTATCTGACTGCTGAGAAAAAAGCGCTGATTGTGGACTCTTTTGTGAAGTGGCAGGTTGCTGATGCAGGGAAGTACTACACCGCGACCGGTGGTGATGAATTTTCAGCGAACAGCCTGCTTGCGTCGCGGGTCGATAACGGGCTACGTAACAAATTCGGTGAGCGGACAGTCTATGAGGTTGTATCTGGCGAACGTGATGCGTTGATGTCGGAAATTACTGAAGAGTTGGATGGTATTGCACTCAATGAGCTTGGAATTCATGTGCTCGATGTGCGCGTGAAGGGTATTGATCTGCCTCCAGAGGTTTCAAACGCGGTCTACACTCGGATGAGTACCGAGCGTGAGCGTGAGGCACGTGATCATCGATCGCGAGGACGCGAGCTCGCTGAGGGGATCGAAGCCGATGCTGACCGACAAAAGACTGTGATCGAGGCGAATGCGTACCGTGAAGCTGAACAGATTCGAGGTGAAGGTGACGCGATCGCAGCGGAGGTTTACGCGAATGCCTTCAACCAAGATCAAGAGTTCTACGCGTTCTATCGGTCGATATCTGCGTACAAGAGTTCGTTCGCTGGGAAAGAAGATCTGCTGGTCATCGATCCTGAGTCAGACTTTTTCCGATACCTTAAAAACCCAACCGGGAAGTAAGGATTACGCTTGGGCAGGTTTCAAGACTGTCCGAGTGATTCGCCCATCCGTACAGGTCGCCCACTCGTCATCTTTGCATGAAATCCCGCCATTGAGTTCGGAATCACTGTGATGACCGTAGATCCATATTGGAATCGTCCGACTTCATCGCCTTGGGCAAATTTATAGTGCGCGCCGCGATGGTAGTTCCATTCAGTAATCGTTTGGCCTGGTGGCGTAATTAAGCCGGCAAATGGCGTTTCTACTGAAGCAACAAGCATCGCACCAACGAGCACCATCGAAAATGGCCCATGCACACTTTTGAAATGCATAATTACACGCTCATTTCGAGCAAAAACTGCGGGGATCGAGGTTGTCGTGGATTCGTTCACGGAGAATAAGCGACCTGGTACGTGCACCATATGCTTAAGTTCTGCATCGATTGGGCAATGCACGCGATGGTAATCTTTTGGTGACAGATAGATAGTCAGATAATGGCCGTCTTTGTAGGTTTTGTTGTACTCCTCACTGCCAAACAGCTCAGCAAGTGAAAAATGATGTCCTTTCGCAGTGAGTCGGGTGTCTTGCGATAATTGTCCTCCGCCGAGCACAGTTCCATCTGCCGGCGAGGCGATATGTTCTTTTCCTGCAAGCGGTCGGATACCGGCTTTGAGTGCGCGAGTAAAGAATGCGTTGAAATGTGGATAGGCGTCGAGCGCAGGTTCGGCAACCTCATCCATCTGAATACCAAAGCGCTGAATAAACTGCTTAATTAGGAAATTCTTTATTTGGCGCTTTTCACAGAATGCCAATCGCCCAACGGCCCGCGAGAGTATATGTCCAGGCAGGCCATATTGGATCAGTGCATTTACGTTTTGCATTAGGTTCACGCGTTTCCTCCGGTGAGGGTGTCTAAAATTCGATGGAAGGATTCAAGTCGTCGTCTCGACAGTTTGCCTTTTTGAACAGCATCGGTCACAGCACAACCCGGTTCTTGGCGGTGTCGGCAATCCCTAAATCGACAGTTATCGGAAAATTCGCGGATGTCAATAAAGCCATACTCCACATCAGTGCGCGAGATCTGTTCGAGGCCAAAATCACGAATTCCTGGTGAATCAATAATGGATCCGCCTTGTATGTATGTATAAAAACGGGCAGTTGAGGTCGTATGTCGGCCTAATCGAGTCTGTTGATGGAGGTGACCCACCCGGATTTGCTCGTTTGGTAGCAGTGCTTGCACCAGGCTCGATTTACCGACACCGGAGTGGCCGATGAAGACTGAACTTTTATCGATGAGGTGTTTTGATAATGCATCTAGACCACCGGCTTGTCTAGTCGTCGTTTCAACGACTGTGTATCCAATGACCTCATACAAGTTTTTAATCGCAGCCAAGAAATTTTGATCGACCTCTGAGTCCTGTAGCAAGTCAATTTTGTTAATCACAATCAATGGCGGGATCCCAGCCACTTCGGTGGCAACCAGATAGCGATCTAGGAGCTCAGGTTGTGGTGCAGGCTCAAGGGCTGTGACGATCACCAGTTGATCAATATTTGCTGCCATTGCTTTGATTACACCGCGAAAGTCCGGTCGTTCGAGTACATTGCGTCTTGGCTCGCACGCGATCACGATTCCGGCGTCATCAGTCGTTTGGAAAACCACTTGATCGCCCGTCACTAATGAGGCGAGATTTGCGCGCAGATGACAGCGGACAGGGTTAGCGATGGGTTGACCCAATGTGTCCACTGCAACCACCTCAACTTGTTTACCAAAGCGCGCTACGACGCGGCCTACCTGTTCTTGGCCGAGCCCTCCGGCTTCGAGAAGTTCTTCGACCTGTGCTTTGTGGCGTGATGCTCGGTCAAGGCGCTCTTTTTGGATTTTTTCGATGCGCCACGCCTGCTGACGCGTGAGTTTCCGTTTGCTCATGTTATTTCAAAGCGATGCGTGACTTCCGATAGATCGAACCTCATTATTACAGGCATTGAAAGGAGAAACTATGTCTGATCCCTATGGAGATGCTGAAGCATCCCGTTATGACAACCCTGTGGCCTCAAGGAAGTGGCTTTTGGAGTTGCTCGAAGAGGCTGGCCGGCCGCTGGATTACAAAGAGGTGGAGTCGCTAACTCAGACCATTGAGTCTAATCGTGAGGGATTGTTTGCCCGATTGTCTGCGATGTGTCGTGACGGTCAGATCATTACAGATCGGGTTGGACGTTATGTGTTGGTGGATCGCGCTGGATTGGTGTCTGGCCGCGTCATCGCTCATCGCGATGGATTTGGATTTTTTGATCCAGATGACGATGGGGATACGCTCTATTTGCATGATCGGCAGATGCGAAAGGTATTTCATGGCGATCGTGTTTTGGTCGCCGTGATGTCACCATCAAGACATTCGAAAAATAAACGTGAAGCGCGTATCGTTGAGGTGCTCGAGCGAACGCATCAACGCCTAATCGGGCGACTAAGAGAGCAAGCAGGGGTGAAATTCGTCACACCCGAGGATGAGCGGTTTCTGCATGAGATTCTGATTCCAGAAGATCAATTATATGGCGCCCAGTTTGGTCAATTTGTGGTTGTTCAGATCGATACGTTTCCTGAATCAAATCGCCAACCTGTTGGGCATATTGTTGATATCGTCGGCGCACCCTCCGATCCAGGGATTGAGGTTCAGGTTGCTGTTCGAACGCATGATTTGCCATATGAGTTTTCTGAGGAAGCGATTGCTCAGGCACGCGCGTTCGGCGATTCCATTGATCCAACAATCGCTGATATGCGAATGGATTTAAGAAATAGTCCGTTTGTGACGATTGATGGCGAGGACGCCCGCGATTTTGATGACGCAGTCTATGCTGCACCACGGGGTAAGAACGGATGGACGCTGTGGGTCGCGATCGCGGATGTTGCGAATTATGTAACTGAGAATTCACCACTCGACCAAACAGCGTTTGGGCGTGGTACTTCTGTCTATTTTCCAAGTGAAGTGATTCCGATGTTGCCCGAGACATTGTCTAACGGACTGTGTTCTCTTAATCCGCATGTCGATCGTTTGGCTCTAGCAGTCTGTTTAGAGATCGCCTCGACGGGTCGTGTGACAAGCTATCGATTCCATGAAGTGGTTTTCCAGTCGCAGCAACGACTTACTTACAAACAAGTTCAAGACACCTTGGATGAAGTCGAAGCGGATCATCAGTCGCCGGCTGCCCTGAAGGCAGCTGTTATCGGCTCAGGTCGCTTTAATACCACCGCTGTGGCTGAAAATGTGGCTGATTTGTTTTCGCTGTATCGAGTTCTGCGTGCTGCACGCGACGACCGGGGTGCTTTGGATTTCGATTCAGTGGAACCGAAATTTAGTTTCGATGACAAAGGCAAGATTACTGGCGTTGTCCCACATCAGCGTCTTGAGGCGCATAAATTGATCGAAGAATGTATGTTGGCAGCCAATGTCGCTGCCGCTCGCTGTTTGAAAAAATTTAAACTTCCAACGTTGTATCGGATTCATGAGGGTCCTAGCGATGAGCGTTTAGCGACGCTTCGGCAATTTTTAGGCTCTATGGCGCTTGGTTTGGGTGTTGGCGAGAAGCCAGAGCCGTCTGATTACCAGGCGTTACTCGATCAAGCACAAACACGTCCAGACTTTCCATTGATTCAGGCAATGATCCTACGTTCTATGCAACAAGCGAAATATGCCCCCGATCCAGACATCGGACATTTTGGATTGTCGTATGATCATTACACGCACTTCACGTCTCCAATTCGTCGATATCCCGATTTAACAGTTCATCGTTCATTGAAGCGGATTGTGCAAACAGGCGCTCAAGATGATCCTGTTAAGCTCGTTAGAGATCACCTTCCAGATATGGAACGGATGGTTGGATTGGGTGAGCATTGCTCGATGACAGAGCGTCGTGCAGATGAGGCAAGTAGGGACGTCGGGCAATGGTTGAAATGCCAATTTATGCGCGAAAAGCTTGGGGATGAGTATCAGGGTACGATCACCGGGGTGGCGAGTTTCGGTCTCTTTATTCTGCTCGATGAACTCTTTGTTGAAGGGATGGTTCATGTGACTCAGCTACCCCCTGATTATTGGATTTTTAGCGAGCAACAGCACACCTTGACTGGCGAGAGGACTCATCAAGTCTTCCGTTTAGCTGATTCAGTGCGAGTTACAGTGGCCCGTGTGGATTTGGATGCACGTCGAATCGATTTTGCGTTGGCAGGAAACGGCCCAGTTGGACGGCTACGTAAACTTAGCGTTCAGTCTCGGTTGAAAGAAGGTAAAATTTCTGAAAAAAGCCAGTCGAGAGATCGGTCGAAAAAATCAGGGAAGAGACGGCGATGAGTCAGCGCAGGGGAAGCCAATCGAAAAAGCAAGATGCCCCTGGGCAGGTCGCAATTGTGGGAATCCATCCTGTTCGTGCGGTACTTGGTCAAGCGCGTGTCTCTGAAGTATGGATTCGAGAGGGTGCTAACGAACACCGCTTGAGAGATCTTATGGCGATCGCCAGATCGCGAGGTGTTCATGTGATTGACGTCCCACCGCGTGATTTTGACGACGCGGTTTCGAGCAATATGAATCATCAAGGCGTGATGGCATTGACGACTCCTCGTCATATAGAGCCTGAAAATACACTACCGGTTCTGCTCGATGGTATCGAAAATCCATTGGTTTTGGTTTTGGATGGAGTGACCGATCCACATAATTTTGGCGCCTGTTTGCGCTCAGCTGAAGCCTTTGGAGCCGCTTGCGTTATTGTGCCGAAAGATAACGCAGCACCGTTAAACCAGGTCGCACGTAAGACGTCGTCGGGAGCCAGCGAGCTGATTCCTGTGGTCAAAGTCACGAATCTCGCACGATGTTTGCGTGGACTTAAGCAAGATGGATTTTGGGTAGTCGGTGCTGCGGGTGAATCCACTTTGGGCCCTGATTGGGCATTACATAGGGGGCCAATGGCGTTAGTGATGGGTTCTGAAGGTGCTGGCCTCAGGCGTCTGACACGCGAGGTGTGCGATGCACTGGTCGCGATTCCGATGAGCGGTCATATTGAAAGTTTGAATGTGAGCGTTGCAACCGGCGTGTTGCTTTATGATTTACAAAATCGACGTGGTGCACTGGACGCATCAAGTGCTTATGAGGAGCGAGTCTAATGCGCTGTCCTTTTTGCCAAACCCTGGACACGAAAGTGATTGATTCGAGACTACATGCTGAGGGCTCACAAATCCGTCGTCGCCGTGTTTGTCCTGATTGTGATCAGCGATTCTCGACCTATGAGAGTGCTGAGTTAGTGATGCCTCGGATTGTGAAGAGTAATGGGCAACGCGAAAATTTCGATGAAGACAAATTGCGTCGAGGCCTCACACGGGCACTTGAAAAGCGTCCTGTTAGTACAGTGCAAATTGATGCATGTATCCAACGAATTAAACGAATGCTGCAATCGGAATCCGATAAGGAAATTGAATCACGTCGCATTGGAGATCATGTAATGCGCGAGCTGAAAGCGCTTGATCAGGTCGCTTACGTGCGCTTCGCATCCGTATACCGAAGCTTTGGGGACGTCACAGAATTCATTGGTGAGATTGAGAAACTATCGGATGAATGAATTCTCAGATCTTGAGCGCCTGGCCATGCGCCGTGCGTTGTTGATTGCGATGCGCGGCCTTTATTCAACAGGTGAAAACCCCCGCGTGGGTGCATGTTTTATCCGAGATGGTGAGATTCACTCAGAAGGATTCCATCGAGCACCCGGGCAACCACATGCTGAAATTGAAGCGATTGGTGCTGCTGATACTCAGAGACTCAAAGGATCCACCTGTGTGGTCACATTAGAGCCCTGTTCGCACCATGGTAAGACTGGGCCATGTGTTGAAGCTTTAATTAAAGCTGGTGTCAGTCGTGTGGTGATTGCAATGGTTGATCCCAATCCGCTGGTGGCTGGGGGAGGGATTCGTCGGCTTCAAGAGGCGGGGATTGACGTTGTTGTTGGTCTTTATGCTCGTGAGGCCGAGCGTTTAAATCCCGGTTTTGTATCACGTATGACTCGATCACGTCCCTATATTTGGGTGAAATCGGGAGCCAGCGTAGATGGCAAGATTGCAATGGCGGATGGTGAGTCACAATGGATCACAGGACCTGATGCGCGCATTGATGTGCAGTGCTTACGCGCCAGGTGTCAAGCAATTCTGACAGGGATCGATACGGTGCTGATAGACAATCCGCGTTTGACCGTTCGACATCAATCGGCAGGCATCCGATTGCCAGATGAAATCAATGCCACTCAACCACTCCGAGTGATCCTTGATACGCATGGGCGACTTCCAGAGACGGGCGCGTTATTTGAGGCTGACGGTCCAATTCTTTGGATTACTGGAAGCCATTTTGATCATCCGCTTATGCACTCTGGTCGTGTTGAGCAATGGGTTGCGCCAATCAAAAACCATCGGATTGATTTACAGATTGTTATGTCCGAGCTTGCCGATCGGCGGATCAATGAAGTATTGGTTGAGGCAGGTCCACGATTGGTCGGCCAATGTATTACAGAAGAGTTGGTCGATCAGGGTGTTTTGTACCTTGCGCCGAAACTCCTTGGGCAGGCCGCGCGATCCCTGTATGATATTGCCCCCGCACAACTGGCTGATGCGCCAGAGATTTTTATTCAGGAGATTCGGGAAGTGGGCAAAGATCTCCGATTGGACTGGACACTAAGGACGCGCGCTTAATATGGCTTTGGCATCTGTCGAGACCTTAATTGCAGATATTCGTGCTGGAAAGATGGTTATCCTGATGGACGACGAGGATCGCGAAAACGAAGGTGATCTTGTGCTTGCTGGTGCGCATTGTATGCCAGAACATATTAACTTCATGGCACGTCACGCGCGTGGATTGATTTGTCTGACTTTAACTGAAGCACGTTGTGGGCAACTCGGGCTCCCCCCGATGGTGGTCGAGAATACTGAGCGACACAAAACAGCCTTTACCGTGAGTATTGAGGCGGCAGAGGGTGTGACCACGGGTATCAGTGCCGCTGATCGTGCACGGACCGTGCAAGCAGCGATTGCGGCAAACGCGAAACCGGCTGATCTGGTGCAACCAGGCCATATCTTCCCAGTTCAAGCACGGTCAGGCGGTGTATTGATGCGAGCTGGTCATACAGAAGCTGGGTGTGATCTTGCGCGTCTCGCGGGCCTTGAGCCTGCGGCAGTCATTTGTGAGATCATGAATGACGACGGTTCGATGGCTCGTCGCCCTGAATTGGAAGCGTTCGCTGAGCAACATAGTCTTTCAATTGGCACCATTGCTGATTTGATCCAATATCGCGCAACCACAGAAACGACGATTGAAATGGTGCGCGAGGAAGCGATTGAAACTGAATTTGGAGCATTTCGCTTGCAGATGTTTCAGGACCAGATTTTGGGTGGTACCCATTTGTGTCTGATTAAAGGCGAGCCGACTCCTGAGCGCCCGTGTTTGGTGCGGGTCCATGTGCCGGATACGCTCCGAGATCTTGTACAAGTATCATGGCATGGACGCGGTAGCTGGCCTTTACCTCAGGCACTCAAAAGCGTTGCCGAGGCTGGCGAGGGTGTCGTCGTGATTTTGGAGAATCGCGGTGATGAACCAATTGAAGAGCGGTTTTCGCAATATATTGGCGATACATTGCCGAAACCCGGAACGCGGTTGGTCCCTTACCTCACGGTTGGAACGGGCTCACAAATCCTAAAACATGCGAATGTGGGTAGAATGCGGCTACTGTCGACGCCGATGAAATTCAGTGCGATCTCAGGGTTTGATCTTGAGGTTGTGGAATATGTGGAATACGAGGGGTAAACCCATGCAAATGATTGAAGGACAATACACTGATGCTGATGGCCGCTATGCCATTGTGGTCGGACGGTTTAACCAGTTTGTAGTTAATTCGCTAGTTGAAGGTGCTGTGGATGCGCTTGTTCGTCACGGTGTTGACGAGGATAACATTACCGTCGTTCGTGTTCCTGGCGCCTATGAGATTCCGTTGGCTGCTCAGGCAGTCGCCGAAAAAGGTAGTGTGGATGCTATCATTGCGTTAGGCGCCGTGATTCGAGGCTCAACCCCGCATTTTGATTATGTCGCGGGAGAATCAGCGAGTGGCCTAAACAAGGTGCAGATGGATACAGGTGTCCCCTGTTCCTTTGGTGTTTTGACTGTTGATACGATCGAGCAAGCCATTGAGCGCGCTGGAACTAAATCGGGTAATAAGGGCGCTGAAGCGAGTTTGGTTGCGATCGAAATGGTTTCTGTTTTGAGACAAATCAGTGAGTGATGGATCGCCCACTCAACCGACAGCGTCACAACGTCATCGAGCACGTGAGGCGGTGATTCAAGCACTCTATCAATGGGAGCTATCGGGGTATCCGATGACACAGGTGGCAGCCATATTTCGCGCGGATAATGATCTGAAACGCGCTGATATTGTCTTCTTTAATGATGCGCTGACAGCGATTGATCATACGCACCAAACGCTAGTTGAGTCATTAAAGCCTTACCTGTCGCGTAAACTGTCTGAATTGACCCCAATTGAGCGGAATATCCTGTTATTGGGAGCTTATGAGCTCTCAGCACGGATTGATATTCCATTTAAAGTGGTCATTTCTGAGGCGGTTGCTTTGAGTAAAAAGTTTGGTGCGACGGATGGTCATAAATTCGTCAACGGCGTGCTCGATCAACTCGCAGCCAGTGCGCGCGCAATTGAGGTTCAGGCGCTCGGGACTCGTGAACGAGTTTGAACTGATTCGAAACTATTTTCAGCGGGATCCCTTAGATCCCTCTGTGACCCTTGGAAATGGCGATGATGCGGCAGTTGTTTCGCAACACAGCGATTTCGAGACGGTGGTATCCGTTGATTCGGTGATCGCTGGTCGTCACGTTCCACTTATGTGTCCTCCTGATGGCTTTGCGGCAAGGCTTCTGGGTCGAGGGTTGAGTGATCTCGCTGCAATGGGTGCGGAGCCTAAATCTGTGTTGTTATCACTTACCCTTCCGACGCTTGAACCTGGGTGGATTGATCATTTTGCAAATCGTTTTCACCAGCTGTGTGTTCGATTTGGTGTGGATTTGATTGGTGGTGATACCACGAAAGGCCCTTTGAGTGCACATCTCACGGTGATTGGCCAGGTGCCAAAGGGGTCAGCAGTCACGCGGAGTGGACTGAAGTCAGGTGATGATCTTTGGCTATTTGGTCCGGATTTGGGCGGTGCTCGCGCCTATTTGGACGTACTGGATGGTCAAGAGGCTGATCACGAAATCTGGGCTGCGCGTTACTGGCGACCCGAGCCACAGCTCGGCGCTGGTATATTGCTCAGAGGTGTGGCCAGTGCGATGATTGATGTTTCTGATGGAGTATGCCAAGACTTATTCCACCTTCTCGATCATGCAGTCGGTTCGGCAAGCGTCAAACTGCAATCAAAATTGTTTCCGTTATGTCAGGATCTGGTCGATCGTTTTGGACAGGATAAGGCCTTGGAATACGCGCTGACAGGCGGTGATGATTATTGTTTGTTGGCCTCAATTCGAGGAGGAGTGACGGTTCCAACTGGGGGTCGACGAATTGGAATGGTCGTGAAAGGCGAGACTGATCGAATCCTATTGGATGGCGAACCACTTCCGAACGTGTGGCAGCTTGGATGGGATCACAGCCGATGAATGAGGTGAAGTTTTGGATCGCTGTCGGGCTTGGTAGTGGTTTATCGCCAAAAGCGCCGGGCACCACCGGAACTTTAGGTGTCGTGCCTTTGCTTGTATTTATGTGGGATGCATCAGTTGTCGCTTGGGCTTCTGGATTGGTGATTCTTTGCGCACTATCGATCTGGTGTATCCCTGAAGCAGGGCGGAGGCTCGGTGAGCCGGATCATGGACAAATCGTAATCGATGAGTGGGCGGGTATGTGGTTGGCTGCGTTTGGGCTCAATACCTTTACCAACTTCAATATGTGGGTGGGGCTTTTGATCGGTTTTATTGGGTTTCGGATCTTTGATATCGCGAAGCCTTGGGCAGTGTCTTGGTGTGAACGCAAGATCCCAGGTGCCTGGGGTGTTTTAATGGATGATATCGCTGCTGGCGGATATGTTCTTATTCTTGCCTTGGTCTCTGATATGCTTAGCGCCCACTCAGGATAAGACCATGACTCTCAAACACATAGACAATTGCCAACTCCCGACCCAATGGGGCACTTTTGATATGCACGGATTCGAAGAGCTTGACTCGGGTAGGGAGCATATCGCGCTTGTTATAGGCGACCCCGGACAGGAACAACCGGTACTTATCCGTGTGCATTCGGAGTGTTTGACGGGTGATGCGCTGTTCTCTCAGCGTTGTGATTGCGGAGCTCAGCTCGAGCAGGCGATGGCAGCAGTTGCAGCGAAAGGTTCTGGCATCATTTTATACTTACGCCAAGAGGGTCGCGGTATCGGGTTACTGAACAAAATCCGAGCGTATCACTTGCAAGATGAAGGTGCTGACACGGTCGATGCCAATGAAGCCTTGGGATTTGCCGCGGACCAGCGCGATTATTCCATGGTTGGCCCAATGCTGGCCCACTTCGGCATCACTGAAGTTGAGCTGTTGACCAATAACCCAAAGAAGGTCGAAGCCCTTGAGCAGCTCGGTGTGTCTGTGGTGAAGCGTCATTCCATTGAAACGGGACTAACCCCTCATAATCAGAATTACTTAAAGACTAAACTCAACCGCTTGGGGCACTTACTCAGTCAGTCTGAAAACTTTAGCTGAGTCGTTTTTCAATCGCCGCCTCAATGCCACTCGCATCGAGCCCAACACGCGCCAACATCGCCTCTGGTTTGGAATGTGTTTCATATCGATCAGGCAAACCGAGACTTAATAAATTAACTCCAAGTCCCTCATCTGCGTAGTACTCACCAACTGCAGACCCAGCGCCGCCCATGCGTTGATGTTCTTCAACGGTTACCACCAGTTTTGCATCGGCATATTGCCGGAGAATGGTTTCATCGAGTGGTTTGACCCAGCGCATATCGATCACTGTCGCATCTAGTCTTTCTGCTGCTTTGAGCGCAGCAAAGACGCGTGAACCAAAACCTAAGATCACAATTCCTGATTGTCCCTTGCGGCGAGTAAAAGAGTGGCCGACCTCAACCGTATTCAAACTTGTATCGGGCAATTCGCCAGGACCTTGTCCGCGGGGATATCTTACGGCCGCTGGGCCTTGGTGTTGAAAACAGGTTGAAAGCAAAAGCCGACACTCAGCCTCACTTGATGGCGCTGCGATAATGATTTCGGGTAAGGTTCTTAAATAGGCGTAATCATAGACGCCAGCATGCGTGGGACCGTCTTCGCCAACAAGCCCGGCGCGATCAATGGCAAAAGTGACATCGAGACCTTGAACACACACATCATGAATGACCTGATCATAGGCGCGCTGCAAGAAAGTTGAATAAATCGCGACCACGGGCTTGGTATTTTGTGTGGCAAAGCCTGCTCCGAGGCACACGGCGTGTTGCTCTGCAATTGCCACATCATGGTAACGATCGGGAAATCGCTTGGAGAATTCGATTAAATCAGACCCTTCTCGCATTGCTGGTGTTATCCCGACAAGTCGCGAATCGTTATCCGCCATATCGCAGAGCCACTGGCCGAAGATATTCGAATAGGATGGTTTGGGCGTTGCTATTGGGTCAGATTTCGCGTCGAGCTTTCCGATAGCATGGTATTTAATCGGATCGTCTTCAGCTGGGACAAACCCACAACCCTTTTGAGTCACCACATGTAAAAACTGTGGACCTGGGAGGTCCCTCATGTTTTGTAGTGTCGTCACAAGCCCGGATAAATCATGTCCATCGATGGGTCCGATATAGTTAAATCCAATTTCTTCAAAGAGGGTCGCCGGGCTCATCATCCCCTTTAGATGCTCTTCGGTTTTTTTGGCAAATTGTGCCAGTGGTGGCAGTGGCTCAAGCAACTTGCGCGCTTCGTCACGACTGCGGGTGTATGTTTTGGATGAGAGTAACTTCGCAAGGTAGTCGCGAATACCACCCACGTTCCTCGAAATTGACATATCGTTGTCATTTAAGATCACGAGTATGTTTGCTTTTTCGCTTGCCGCGTGATTCAGCGCCTCGAAAGCAATCCCTGCTGTCAGCGCACCATCTCCGATGACTGCTACATGGCGACGACTTGAAAGATTGATTTTGGCATCCAATGCCATCCCCAGTGCCGCGCTAATTGAGGTACTTGAATGGCCAACACCGAAGGTATCGTAAGGACTTTCTTTGCGATCCGGGAAAGCGGCCAGACCACCTTCTTTGCGAATGTTTGGGAGTTGTTCGCGTCGTCCTGTCAGGATCTTGTGCGGATAGGCTTGGTGACCGACATCCCAGACCAACTGATCGAAGGGGGTGTCTAAGCAGAAATGCAATGCAACAGTCAGTTCTACAACACCAAGCCCCGCTCCAAAATGTCCGCCAGAGATACCGACTGAATACAGTAAATATTCGCGTACCTCGTCAGCCACTTTACGTAGTTGATCGCGGTTCAGTAAGCGTAAATCATGGGGCGAGTGGATCCCTTTCAGTAGGGGAATAGTCGGGCGCTCACCAGGAATGGTGTGGAAGAGTTTCATTGATGGCATTAATTCGTTCGCTCCACGCTTAATCGCGCTAATTGTTCTAACATGGTGGTGTCTCCTGCCACTCGCGCAAGGGCTCCCTGAGCAATTTCCACCAATGCATAGGCTTCTTGTCCGCTTGTTTCGAGCCCCAGAAGCTTTGGAAATGTCGATTTTCCGAGTATTTGATCTCGACCTTGTGTCTTCCCGAGCGTTTCCGTCGGGGCTATCTCGTCGAGGATGTCATCTTGGATCTGAAAGGCAAGACCAATAGCTTGACCAGCTTGTGTCAGTGCGTCCCAGTCGTCATCAGATGGGTTGCCACAGGCGGCGCCCATCAACACGCTTGCTGTCATTAATGCTCCTGTTTTCTTCGCATGCATGGCTTTTAAAGCATCCAAAGACAGGGCTTTACCCTCAGATTCAAGATCAATTGCTTGGCCAAGTGCCATACCTCGAAATCCAACGGCCTCACCGAGCAGGTTGAGTTGTTTGACTCGCATGCGATCAGTTCGGACATCTGCCTCACCAAGGATAGAAAAGGCGAGTGCTTGCAATGCATCTCCCGCAAGGATCGCGGTCGCCTCATCAAACGCAATATGTGTTGTTGGTTGACCGCGTCGGAGTGCGTCATCATCCATCGCTGGGAGATCATCGTGGATTAATGAATACGCGTGCAGTAGTTCAACTGCGATTGCTGCTGCATCTGCTGCATCTGGGCTCGCACCAGCCGCATCGGCGGCGGCATACACCAACGCAGGGCGCAAGCGTTTGCCACCACGAAGAACACTATACCGCGCAGCGTCCAATAATTTGGAGTCACCAAGATGTGTTCCAAGCGCATTGTCGAGTGCATGGTCGATCCGTATCCGGATCTGTTTGAGCCAGTCTTGATCCAATGCGTTTAAGCCTCAGGATCAAATGGCGCTTGTTCGCCAGATTGCTTGATTTCAGTTACTTTTTGCGAAGCTGAATCGAGAATCGCGTGGCATTCTTTTGCCAGTTGAATACCTTTTTCAAATGCATCGAGCGAGGTGTCTAATGGCATCGATCCCTGTTCCATTTGTCGAACGAGTGCCTCAAGCTCCGCAAGTTTTGCTTCAAACGATGGTGCGTTGTTTGCGTTAGACATGGCTAACCTCGATAAAAAACGTGTTGTAAATCAACCAAACGAGAACGCCCACGGCCATTAATCCAAGCCCCCACGATTCATGATAAATTCTAAAAGGATCAATTGAAGGCGTCTCTGCCAGAAAAAATTCACCGCTTTCACATCACCAGTTCGCTTGATGCAACGTACGAACGAAAAGACAACAATGAAAATGCCTGTGCCGAGAGCGCCTTGCTCTAGCTGGACGAGCCGGTCCATGGATTATTCCTTACCCGTAATTTGCGGTACTGCGACTTGATCAAGCCGCGTTCGCTCACCATTATACCGCCACTCATAGATCACTTGCGCGGTCAGCACGCGCTGGACGTAGTTTCTTGTTTCAGTAAATGGAATTGAGGCAACCCAACAATCCAGTGGCATGGTTTGCTCTGGTATCCATTGTTTGACCCGGTGAGGCCCTGCATTGTATGCAGCGGTTGCCAATGCTGGATGTCCGAAACGATTAAGCTGTTTTGCGAGATAATAACTACCGATTCGAATATTCGTCGATGGATTGACTAGTGTTCGATTACCGCGCCATTTCAGATTCAGCTCCTTGGCAGTCTGGCGGCCGGTTCTTGGCATTACTTGCATCAAACCAAGCGCTCCAGCCGGACTTCGAATATCGTGCATGAAGAGACTTTCTGATCGCATTAGGCCAGAAAGCCATGAGAGTGAGAGGTCATATCGTTTCGCGGCATTTTTCAGTGGTTTTTCGAATGCGCGGGGGTAACGTAGTTCGTAGTCATCCGTGAGTCCTGATTGATGCGCTGTGACCGCAGAACGTGAATGCCAATTCCAACGATTTGCCAATATGGCGGCGGCTTTTTGCTCATCTTCAGTCAGCCGTCCTGTGACAAATTCCCACTGGCGTCTTGCCATGACTGTGAGCCCCTCCTCAAACAATAAGCGGGCAACGGTAACATCGGTGCGTTGGTTAACCGTATCAATAAGTGTTTCTGGAGGACGCTCTGATTTTGCATTTAGGTCATATGGAACTCCCAAGTAATCGGCGGATAAAAAGCCATACCAGGAGTTGGACTGAGCGATTTTTTGGAATCCCTCCATTGCAAGATCAGTGTTGCCAGTCATCGTCAGTGCTCGCGAAGTCCAATAGTTCCATTCGATATCTCCGCGCTCCTCTGCCGATAATTTAGAGATCGCTCGTAGCACATCAGGCCATTGCTGATAATGAATGAAATAGCGAACTCGCCAGTGGTTGAGAATTGGATGTACCGGTAAATTCATACGTAATAATGGTGCGGCGGCGGGATCGAGATTGATGGCCATAGTCAGAGCCGCACCTAAGATGGCTTGGTGTCTGACTTCCTCTGGAATTTTTCGATCTTTAATTAGTTTTAATAATCGATCTGGATTTTTCCTGGCAAGGCGCGAGGCTGCCAAATCGGTCCATTTCGGAAATTTTCTAGCATTTTTGATCAGGAATTTTTCAGGAGATCGTCGCGCTTGGGCCCAAGCATTAACATATTGTTTTGCTGATTTATCGAGTGGCTTGGCGAGCCAGATAGCAAGTTGTAATTGCCTTTTTTCAAGCGCATTATCGATCCGGCGCAAGCGAATTTCTTTGGTGATCAGTCCACGTTTTTGCATAATCGAAAAGAGCGTGTCGCAGTCTTTGGGCTGGCTCTTACCATGAGTCCATAATCGCAAGGCTTCACGATGATCACTCTCGGTATGCTGTTTGAGATGAAATTTCGCTTCAAGTTTGTAGCAATTGAGCTTCACATTTTCTGTTTGGCGATAAAGGAATAAAAAATCGTTGTGCCAGTTTGCGCGACCCAACCGGAATAGTTTTTTCCAACGAAGGTTAGCGATCGCAGCACTGTCTGGGTATTGCTCGATTAATTTTTCGAGATCTTGAGCGGAAATCGATCCGAGTCTTTTCTCAGTTGATTCGGCAATGAGTTCTGGATACAGCGGTGAATTCTTCCATGCGTTTTTCATGGTTCGACTGACTTTTCCAGTTCGCTCAACAGTGACCCAAGCCCGGCTAAATGAGTCCGCAAAGACGCCTGTAATGTGTGTGGCAGAGAGGCAGATTGCGATTGCAATTACCTTAAATGTGTTACTGACGCCTTGCACATGTACTCCTCTGCCCAAACACTGTCAGTGTGACGAAACCGAACGTCACTCGCAATGGGAGGATCGGTCATGGCGCAAATTCTTTTAACGGGAGCTACCGGATTTGTGGGCGACGCCCTCCTCCCCGCGTTAGTCAATGACGGATATTCACTGGTCTGTCTCACCCGAAATCCGACGAAAGCTGCGAAACGATTCACGACACTTTCCGCGTCGATTCGCTGGATTACGTCGATCGCAGAAGTTGAGGTGATGCCGAACGCTGTGATTAATTTATCCGGTGAGGGGATTGCTGATTCTCGCTGGACTGACACGCGGAAACGCGTGCTTCGTGCGTCTCGCATTGCTGTGACAGAGCAACTGGTTGCACAACTCAATGCGCTTGACGGTGAGCCTGATGTGGTCGTTTCCGGTAGTGCGATCGGATATTACGGACCGCAGACTGACGTTGTGACTGAAGAGCAAGCGCCAGGGTCGGATTTTTCTGCGAAGCTATGCGTAGATTGGGAAAAAGCGATCTGTGGGCTCGATGTGGATGCGACCCTTATCTACACGCTGCGCATTGGAGTGGTTCTCGGGCGCCCTGGCGGATTCCTGGGGCGTCTGGAAACGCCCTTTCGATTTGGTTTAGGTGGCCCGTTGGGGAATGGCCAGCAAATGCTATCTTGGATTCATCGTGATGACTTAGTCGCAATGATTCGTTGGATGCTGTCTGGCTCGCCAGACGCAGGGGCATACAATGCAACCAGTCCTCAACCGGTGAGCAATAAAGAGTTCACGAAAGCATTTGGGGACATATTGAGACGCCCAACGATGATCCGCGTTCCGGAAATTCCCATGCGTTTGGCTCTAGGCGAATTGGCGGATCTACTGTTTAAAGGACAACCAGTGTATCCTAAACGTGCGCTCGATCGGGGTTTTCATTTTAAATACCCCGATTTGAAGCGCGCATTAACACACTTATTCGCGTGAAACACGAGCCAGTGCGCCCTGCGTGAGCACTCGGACACGTTGTCCTTTGGCGAAGGCATTGATGGCATCTACTTCTTGAACAATCGACAGCGTTTTTCCCGAGTCCATGAGGATCGTAAGTTCAAGACCTTGCGCGCGAGTAGCTTGCTCTTCGATCATGCTTCCAACCACAGCACCCCCGACGGCACCCAGAATTGTAAAGATTTCCTGGCCTTTTCCTTGTCCCACTGATGAGCCAGCAACGCCACCGATGATTGCTCCAGGTAACTGTCCAGCCTCTGATTGCCTACCCTCGATAACAACCGGATTGGTGCTTAAGACTGTTCCAAATTGGACGTCTTGAACTTGTCGCGCTTCCGATCGCGAGTAAGTGCTCCCCTGGAGGCCTGAAACGCAACCGGTGAGGCCAAGCGTTATTAGGCTGATTCCAGCGATAGTGATGATTGATCGCTTCATTTTCGATTCCGTAATCATGGCGTTCTCGTTGATTGTCATATAGTGTCATTGCATCGCTATTTAAACGCGACACTCTCGAATAACTACTTTAACGACTTGCCTGAGGCCTTCCATTCCATGAGCAAAAAAACCTTCGTACTTGATACTAACGTTCTGCTGCATGATCCCATGAGTGTCTTCAACTTTCATGAACATGCAGTGGTCATTCCCATGACCGTTCTTGAGGAATTGGACGACATCAAAGATCGCAAGAAAAATGTGGCGGCAGAAGCACGGTCTGCGATCCGTATGGTTGATGAGGTGTTAGGGCAATCAACTCCGGAGGCGATTGCCCGAGGAGTCGAAATTCCAGTCGCGTTAAAAGGCGACAGTGGAAAACTATTGGGTACCCTTGCGATTCATCGCTCACCACTTGCAGATGAATCCAGAGGCCGTCTGGATGCTATTGAATCCAATGATAATCGGATCATCAACTGCGCCCTTGAAATTCAGAATCAGGATCCTGCCTTTGAGGTAATCTTGGTTACCAAAGACATCAATATGCGTCTGAAAGCGTTGGGTGCCGGTCTCAATCGGGTTGAAGATTATCGTCGAGACCAGTTGGTGAGCGATGTAGAGCTTTTGCCATCGGGGCATCTAGAGCTTGAGGTGGAATTTTGGAAACTGGTCGGCGATGTCGACAGTTGGAGTGAGGGAGCAAAAACCTATCACCGAGTGCCGCGATCGGTGTTCGCAGAGGAAATTTATGCCAATCAATATGTGATTGACTCAACCGATGAGTTTGCAGCCCGTATTAGTCAGGTCGAAGAGGAATCGGTGGTGTTACTTGATATTGGGCGTTATCGTTTAGAAGACATGGAGGCATGGGGTATTAGGCCTTTGAACGTCTATCAAGGGATGGCGATGCACGCACTGTCGGATACCAGCCTCGATTTGAACCTTCTGATCGGTGCAGCAGGTTCTGGCAAGACCTTGTTGTCGCTCGCTTGTGCGTTGGAGTTGGTCGTTGAACAAAAGCGATATTCGAAAATTGTTGTCACTCGGTCAACACCGCCAGTCGCGGAGGATATAGGCTTCTTACCTGGAACAGAAGAGGAAAAGATGATGCCTTGGCTTGCTGCGATTCACGATAATCTCGAGGCGCTTCATGAGCATGATGACAATCCGGAAGCGTCGATACGATTTGCACTGGAGAAAGGCAATATTCAGTTTAAGTCCCTTAACTTTATTCGTGGGCGCTCGATTCAGGATGCGATCATTTTGTTGGATGAATCGCAGAATTTAACACCACAGCAATTGAAAACCATTATCACGCGCTGCGGTAAAGGATCGAAGATTGTGTGTTTAGGTAATCTGGCACAGATCGACAGCAACTACCTGACCGCGTTAACCTCAGGGCTGACGTACGTCGTGGAACGATTTAAGGGATGGACCGGCGCGTCTACACAACACCTCGAAGGGGTCGTTCGTTCTCGACTAGCCTCCTATGCGGAGCAAAATCTGTAAGTGCGCGTCTGGATACTTTGTCTGGGATTCGTCGGCCTCGTGGCTTTGAGCTTGATCGCCGTTCCTGTTCACTTTGATGAAGCGCAGTACACCACCTGGCTTGCACACCAGGATTTAAGTTATCAAACCAAAGGACCATTAGTCACAGCTGTTCAATCAGTCACGCATGGTTTCGAGTTTCTTCCGCAACTCGTGCAAGTTCGATTACCGGCGTGGATCGCTTGGTTCTTCTCTGGGATTTTACTTTTCTGGCTCGGCCGTCTGGCTGGGTTTGACCAAGACGCCAGTCGACGTCTACTGATTCTCTACGCGACAAGCCCGATGTTGTTCGTCCTAGGCATGGTACATACCACCGACATCTGGTTGTTATTTTTTATGTTACTGGCACTCTGTGCGTTTGCCTCAATCCTGCACTGTCGCCCGAATCAGCAAACAGAGTTATGGTGGCTGCTGATGGGTGTTGCTCTGGGATTTGGCGCGCTTGCGAAGCTTTCCATTGCCTTGTTACCACTATCACTTATTTTCTGGGTCATTTTGAGAACACCTCGACTTATTGTGACGCCTGGCCCTTATCTCGGCGCATTACTATGCGGTTTTGTTATGACACCGTGGATCCTGTGGAATGTGGATCATAATTTTGCACATTTGTCTCACGAGTTCGGGCATTTAAACTCAGCTAATGATCACTGGTCTCATACGGTTGATTGGATACCGCTTCTATTGCTCGCGACGCTGCCCATTGTCCTTTTTTCAGTGTTTGGTGGGTTGCGAATGCGCCTTGATGACCTTGCCAACGAGCGTGAGGAAGCCGTTCGAGATATGCTACGTTTCAGTTTTGGTGTGTTGATTCTTTTGTTTTTTTTGAAGGGGATTTTCGGTCAGGTGCTTCTGAATTGGACCTTGCCGGTGGTGCCTGTACTGCT
>CACAXU010000019.1 GCA_902536515.1 uncultured Litorivicinus sp.
TTCCTGATCTTGAACACAACACGCAAAAAGCACTGGATGCAGTTAGTCTGATTCAATCTGAGCTTGAACAACTCAGTGAGGCTCGCCTTAGTACGACAACGAAATGCAACGAAAAATCCAGTGAAGTTCAAGAGTTGGAAAAAGACTTCGTTCAATTGTCCAATCGCTTAGTCGGCCTTGAAGCGAAGAGTCAGGAAATCGAAACCAGTCGTCAGCGTTTAAATCATGAGAAAGAGACGTTGACTCAAGCGCAGATCAAAATCGGCGAAGAAACTCAGGTACTTACCCAACAGCTTGCCGAGGCATCAGAGTCACAACGAGCATTAGAGGAGCAATTGACACGACTGTATCAGTCGCTCGACGGGGATAAAGGATCGTTGGCTCGCTTGCATGAAGAACGCCATAAACTGGTCAATTTGCATGCGGATCTGCGGGTTGAAGTTGAGCACTTCATTGGGATCAAGTCCCGATCAGAGACACAAATTGAACGATTGCAGAGCCAACTGTCGAATCTGGACAGTGATCGTGAAACGACCGCCTCAAGTCGCCAACTGCTGGCAAATCAGCCAGCGGTGACTGAAGATGATCTCAAACAAGCGGTGCGTGAAAGTCAGCGACTCGAAGCGCAGTTGACTGGCGCTCGTCAAGTCCTTGGGGAAAAAGATGATTTGATTCGATCGCTTGAATCTGAGCGTGTAATATTGGACCGAGAGCGAGAGACGCTCTCACAAACACTTAGCGACGTTCGTTTGAAGGCTCAGGCGATTGAGATTGAGATCAATCGTTTACAAGGTGAGTTGCGAACCCGAGATGCGACAGAGGCATATCTGGTCGAATATGAATTACGTTTCGATCATCGAAAAGCAGCCGAGACGAGACTCGCTCGCATCCAGACTCGGATTGATCGTCTTGGACCTATCAATCTGGTTGCGCTTGATGAATATCAAAAAGAACGTGAGCGAAAGGTTGAACTTGATCATCAGCATGCTGAGCTAACCGAGGCATTGGAAACACTCGAAGGTGCGATTCGAACAATTGATCGAGAGACTCGGGCCCTATTCCGCAATACGTTCGATGCAATTAACCAATCATTTGGCCAAATCTTTCCGCAATTATTCGGTGGTGGTGAAGCATGGTTGATGCTGACGGATGAGGACCTGTTATCGACTGGGGTGACCATAATGGCGCGCCCACCTGGAAAGCGAAATTCGAGTATTTATTTGCTAAGTGGTGGAGAAAAAGCACTCACCGCCTTGTCATTGGTTTTGGCAATCTTCCAATTGAATCCAGCGCCATTTTGCTTACTTGATGAGGTGGACGCTCCACTGGATGATGCGAACGTTGGGCGTTATGCGGATGCAGTTGCTAAAATGTCAAAATCAGTCCAGTTTATCTATATCACCCATAACAAAATCGCAATGGAGCGGGCTGAACAGTTGATGGGTGTGACGATGTCGGAGCCAGGTGTCTCGCGCCTCGTTTCTGTCGACATCGAACGAGCAGTTGAATTGGCAACCACTAATTAGGGGACGCATGGAATTTGGGTTACGTGAATATCTGCTGGTTCTAGGAGCGATCCTGATCACTGGTCTATTGACCGACGGCATCCGTCGGACCCTGAAACATAAACGTGAAGGTTTGAAACTCGACTTGATGGCGGCGCCACCTGAATCGCCAGAACGATCCGATGTGAGTCAGCCGCGGCCAGTGAAAAAAGCGAGCCCTGCAGAACTTGAGCCTCAGGTTGATGCAGATCCATTGTTTGATTCAACAGATGCGAGTCAGCTCAATCTGTGGGCTGGGGAAATCAAAGCCGAAGCAATGAAAACTACTGATACTGACGCGCTGGTTGAGCCGACAGCGGCTGATACACAAACCGAAGCGCTGTTTGAAGATTACGAGAAAGAAGATCAGCAGGCGATTACCGCAGAGCCAGTTGATGCGGATGCCCTCGATGAACAAATAGAGATGCGCGTTGAACCTGTTTGGGATGAACAGCCAATGGTTGATTCAATCGAGTCATCCGCTGTTGAGCAACCACTGGAAGATGAGCAAGCCGAGCATGATAAGGATATGCGTATTCTTGCCGATGGACCTGTATCGAACTCAATCGAAGAGCCAGTGACAGCAGGCATGTTCGGCTCTGCGTTAGGGCGTATTTTTGGGCGTTTTGGAAAACAATCTGCGGAGATTGGAGACACTCCTGAGCTATCAGGAGGCGCGTTGTATGCGCCGGACAAACTGGATGAAATGTCTCAGACAAGCTGGGAAACCGAGTCAATGGATTCGATGGATGATCTTATTATAGTGAGTATCCAGTCCGCTCGAGCGCCCCGATTTGAAGAGATGAATCTTCATAAAGCTTGCCTGCGAGCGGGGTTGCGTCGAACTGAGTCATTGATGTATCAACGGTTTCCATTGGACGACGCTGAGCATCCATTATTTTCGCTAGTTAATGGGATTGAGCCCGGAACATTCGATGACGATGCGCAATCGATCGACACACCTGTGATCTTTCTGTTTACCGAGCTCCCGAAGCAGTCAGATCCAGTTTTTGCTGTCAACGAACTCATCTCGGGCGCGAGATCGATTGCTCGAGATGTTGGTGGGGATGTGTTTGATCAACAGGGAACACCAATTTCAAAGGAATGGATCGATTTGGCACGAGCCCAAGCTGGTCATCAAAACCTATTGCGTTCATGACTGATTCAATTGCGAGCCATATCCGTGATTTGATCACTGCGATTCGTCGACACGATTACAACTATCATGTTCTCGATACGCCAACCATTGGTGATAGTCAGTATGACGAGCTAACGAGGGAATTAAAGCAGCTCGAATTGGAACATCCTGAATTCCTGGATCCAAATTCGCCCACGCAACGCGTTGGTGCCAAGCCAGATTCAGGATTTGATGAAGTCACACATCGAGTATCGATGTTATCTATCGATAATGTATTTGATCTCGATGAATTTCGA
This sequence comes from uncultured Litorivicinus sp., assembly GCA_902536515.1. Classification (GTDB taxonomy): domain Bacteria; phylum Pseudomonadota; class Gammaproteobacteria; order Pseudomonadales; family Litorivicinaceae; genus HIMB30. The sequence continues at coordinate 2,979 of CACAXU010000019.1, forward strand.
CAATTTGGGGAACGGATCAAAGATCGCCTGCATCAGGCTGACATACCCCAGATGACGGCCGAACCCAAATTAGATGGTTTGGCTCTTTCGATTCGCTATGAACAGGGTCAACTTGTTCTTGCAGCAACTCGAGGTGACGGCCAAACGGGCGAAAATGTGACGCAAAATGTCCGAACAATTCGCTCGATCCCATTGATACTGAAGGGCTCGCATTTTCCTGAAGTACTGGAAATTCGCGGTGAGGTAATCATGAAAAAGGCAGATTTCGTCGCAATGAATCGACGACTGTCCGAAGCTTCCGAGAAAGTGTTTGTGAATCCAAGAAATGCAGCAGCAGGTAGCCTGAGGCAATTGGATCCTTCGATCGTCTCAACGAGACCGTTATCCTTCTACGCCTATGGGTTGGGAGAAGTTTCTGAACCATTAGGTGATACCCATACTGAAGTCATGGATGCACTGAGACAGTTAGGGATTCCCGTGAATCCAGGTCTGATCACCGGTGAAGCTGAAGCGATCGAGAAGGCCTATGATTCTCTGATGGCAGAGCGTGATGCATTGCCATATGAAATCGATGGTATGGTCGTCAAAGTGGATTCGATTGCATTACAGAATGCATTGGGATTTGTTGCCCGTGCTCCGCGATTTGCGACCGCTTGGAAATTTCCAGCCCAAGAGGCCTCGACACGATTAGTCGCGATTGATCTACAAGTTGGTCGAACGGGTGCGATTACACCGGTTGCCCGACTTGAGCCCATTTTCTTGGGTGGTGTGACGGTATCCAATGCGACACTTCACAATTTCGATGAGGTGGCGCGCCTTGATGTGCGACCTGGTGATCAGGTGATGGTGCGACGAGCAGGTGACGTGATCCCTCAGATCGTTAAGGTGATTGCTGATCGGCGGCCAGACAGTTCCAAGCCCATCGCCATTCCAAGTGTATGCCCAGTCTGCCAATCATCGGTTGAGCGCGCAGACGGTGAGGCTGTCATTCGGTGCTCTGGTGGATTGATTTGCCAAGCTCAACGACTCGAGCATTTGAAGCACTTTGCCTCACGCAAGGCGATGGATATCGATGGCGTCGGTGAGCGGTTACTCGAGATTCTGATAGAGAAAGAGTGGGTGACAACCCCGGCTGATTTGTATCGCTTGTCCGCAGATTCGCTTCAGGGTCTCGATCGTATGGGGGCGAAATCAGCACGCAACGTTATTCACTCGATTACAACATCGAAACAAACAACGTTTGCTCGATTTTTATATGCGCTTGGAATTCGCGATGTCGGTGAAGCAACAGCACGGACTTTGGCGGCCTCCTTTGGTGATCTCGGCCGGTTGATTGAAGCCTCGCACGAAGATCTCATGAATGTTGACGATGTCGGTCCAATCGTCGCCTCTCACATTCGGTCTTTCTTTGAGGTCGATCGTCATCGATCCATTATTCAAGAGTTGATTGATTTGGGTGTCCAGTGGCCTGACGTAACCGCCAGTGCGCCTCGAAATGGACCAGATCTTTCCGGTCAAACTTGGGTCTTAACTGGTACATTAGAATCAATGACCCGAGATGAAGCATCTGAAAAATTGAGAGTTCTGGGAGCGAAAGTTTCAGGCTCGGTGAGTGCTAAAACAAGTGTGCTGGTTGCAGGTCCGGGTGCCGGCAGTAAGTTGACTAAAGCAGAGAGTTTGGGCGTTGATGTCATCGATGAGGCAACGTTGACAGCATTGTTTGGTGAGCTATGAAAAACGGATTGGTTATTTTTGTAATAATCATGCTCGGCGGTTGTGCGGTCTCGCCGCCAAAAAATACAGATAATGCGTGCAATATGCTGGCTGAAAAGCCTGGCTGGTACGACGCAGTGCATGATGCGGCGGATTCATGGGACGTGTCCGAAGGTTTGATTTTATCGTTCATCCGGCAGGAATCGTCGTTTGTGGCAGACGCTAAGCCGCCACGAACGAAGATTCTGTGGGTTGTACCAGGCCCTCGTGCGAGCTCAGCCTATGGGTATCCACAGGCGAAAGACGGGACCTGGGGCGATTATCGTCGTGATACCAGCTCCTATCTGGCTGAGCGTGATAATTTTAGAGATGCCGTCGATTTTGTGGGTTGGTACGTCGATCGTGCGCATCGGATCGCTGGAATCCCAAAATCGGACGCGTACCGCCATTACTTGGCATATCACGAAGGTGTTGGTGGCTTTCAGCGCGGTACCTTTAAGTCCAAGCGTTGGTTGGTTGGTGTCGCCAAGCGAGTTGACCAGTTCGCGAAAACTTACGATACCCAATTGTCCGGATGTCGCGATCAGCTCGACAGTGGATCATGGTGGAACCCGTTTAGCTGAGATTACGAACGAGGTCGCGTCTTAAGAAACGATCTGGCGCAAGTGCATGCCGAACCGACTCCGATATGGGAAGGACCTCTCCTAAAATTTGGCTGACAAGAATTTCAGTTGCGATTGGTGCGGTCAAAGTCCCTCGTGACCCGAGACCTGCGAGGATGTACTGACCGGTGATGAAAGACAGATCATTGTTGGGACGATAGCTTGCATCGTGTCGCAGGCCTTGAAGTGCACCATTCCAAACATCGGTGTCAGCCAGCTGACCAATGACCGGCGCGTAGTCGGGAGTCGCTGTCCTGATGCTAACCCGATGGCCGAGAATATCGTCGGTGGACCATGCTACATGATCGGTCAACTGATTAATGGCGTCGAGGTTTGATTGATCATCTTCCATGCTTGCGGTCAGATCATCTGAATTGGGTGTGTATGTCGCACCGCAGGTCATCACGCCATCCCAGGCTGGGGCCAGATAGGCGTCTCCGCAAATGGGCATTTTGAGCGCAGTTCTCATTTTAATTTCTGTGATCTGTCCGCGGACTGCTTTGAAGGGTAATGGTAATTGAGTAAACCGGTTGGCCTCGCGTGCATTTGCCCAAATCAGCAGATCGCACGGATAGTAGGTCTTTTGATTATTCGAGATCGTGATTTGGAGTCTGGGACCTGTGACGGTTGATTCAACTGATGTAATTCGGTGGTAAGTCTGTACCTGAATCAACGGATGATTGAGTAATGTTTCCACACAGCGTTTTGGGTTTAACCAACCACCTGATGGGATGTGTAATCCACCATAACGGAGTGTCTGCCCACACAGGCTTGAAGCGTCGACTTTTGACACGGGTAGCATTAGGGGATGGTAATCCGGGAGTGTCTTCAGAAGTTTCTCTTGATGCGCAAGTTGGGGTCGATTTTGTGCGAGGAGAAGGACGCCCGTGTGTTGCCAAACGTCGTTTGGCAACAGTTGAAACCAATGATCCAAGTTTGCGAGCGCTTGCAACTGAATAAGGCTATTTGGAGTAGCTTCGATACTTAATTTTGCATAAGTAATTCCTTGTGCATTTCCGGAGGCGCCCGACGCAGGAGAAAACTGCTCAAATACAGTGACCGGAAAGCCCCGTTGAGCCAGTGCATGCGCGGTCCATGCACCCGCAAGACCGCCACCGACGATCGCAATACGATGCGTATCACCGGGATGTTGTTTTGGGGCCCAAACCATTGGCTTGTGCGATCCGTTGAACCGGGCGGAGAGTCTCTCTCGTTTGCCACCAAAACCCGGAACTTTGCTGACTGAAAAACCGACTGCACTTAAGCCGTCACGTACGACTCGTGCCGCAGTGAAGGTGCTGAGTGTTGTCTGATGATGAGAGTGGTCTGCGATTGCTTGGAAGAGCTTTGGGGTCCACGATTCGGGGTTTCGATCTGGCGAAAATCCATCGAGGCACCAAGCATCGATGATACCGGATAAATCAGAAAAGATTTCAGTTGAATCACCAAAGTGGAGATCAAGCGTGATACGTCCAGCGCAAAATAGCCGTCGATGGCAGGTCGGAATGAGTTGAGGCCAGACTTGGCACAGTTCATCGGCAAGAGTCTTCAAATCTGAGTTGAGAGGTAGAGTTCCGATCGCTTTGGTGACCTGGGATTTCAACATTGGGAAGCGTTCAGTCGAAACCCATTGCAATCGGACATTATCTGGCGCATGTTTTAGAAACTGATCACATGCGATCAAGAAAGTGAGGCCTGTGCCAAACCCTGTTTCACCGATGCGGATTGTTTGGCTGCATTTCATTAATTGAAAGCGTTTTTGAAGATCATTGCCCTCGATAAAAACTTTTTGGCGCTCACCGATAGGATCGGTGACTGAGAAGTAGTAGTCATTGAATGCAGACGATCGATGCGGAGCGCTCGCATCGATCTTTGCCGGAGAAATCGTCGAGTAGCGCCTCACAAATTGGTGTCAACGCGCGCACGTCTTACACGAGGCATCAAAAGACCAACAAGCCAGCCGGCCACTAGTGTCAGAGCGCCCAATGCAAACCAGGTTTTTGAAGAATCATCACCGGCTGCGAGTTTTTCAGCACGCAGTGTCTCGTTATCACTAAGCAATACTTGGCGTTCCGTTTCCAGAGCAACAAGACGGTTTCTCAAAGTAATTGAATCGCCTGCCGTAGCCAAAAATTCGTTCAGTTCTGCTTCTTTTGTTGCAAGCTGGTCTTTGACGGCTCTGACTGATGCACCAGCGGACTCATTCTGTGAAGTGAGCGCTTTAATGTCCTGTCGTAGCCGCGTAATTGTTTCCCTCTGTTTTGCGACTTCAGCTTCAAGTCTGCCAGCCATGACGAATGATGGAGCTCGATCCACAAGATAGCGGCCGAGGACGAACCCTTCACGTCCACGTTCATCTTTGATCTTCGTATAACCTGATTCGTAGGATTCGAGAATCTCCACTTGTACACCCGCTTGCAGATACCGGATAACACGGTATTCACGGGATTCACCCGATCGGACAGGAATCTCGAGTTTTTCAGTGATATATGCCGTTTCCGCGAAAACGATTGCTGGGATTCCGATGAGGAGAGCAAGAAGCCATTGAAGTCGTCTATGCATCCTGATCATCCTCAGGTTGAGCTTGGACCTCCAAGCCGTATTTACTGATCCAAACGCCTTGGATGATCAAGAATACAAAAGTTAAACCCAAGAGCCCGAAGAGTTTGAAATTGACCCACACGTCTTCCGAAAACTGATAGGCAACGATGAGATTAAGTACACCTGAAAAAATAAAAAACGCAATCCAAGAAAATGAGAGAGTAGACCATTGTTGAGGTTCGAGCGAAATCGCATGGCCGAGTAAGCGTTCGATAATCGGTTTCTGTCCAATGAAGTGACTGCCAAAGAATGCCGTAGCAAACAGCCAATTTACCGCCGTCGGTTTCCACATGATGAACCACCCATCGTTGAGAAACACAGTTAGGCCGCCAAATACGATCACCAGCGCAAGGGTGACTAATGCCATTTTTTCGACCTTTTTTGTCAACAAATACACCACCGCAACTTGAATGACAGTGACGGGAATGAGTACTGCAGTTGCCGTGATTAGGTCCCCTGTCAGCTTGTAAACCCCAAAAAAAATCAGGATTGGTAGAAAATCGAGTAGTAGTTTCATCGAGTGCTTCCGTTAATTTCTGGCATGATACCGTTTTTACAGGAAAGGGTTAGGCCATCGGTGGCACAGTTTTTCGCAATACATCCCGATAATCCGCAAATCCGTTTGATTCAGCGGGCTGCTGATCAGATCCGTGAAGGCGGTGTTGTGGTGCTTCCGACTGACTCAGGATATGCAATTGGTTGCGCATTAGAAAATAAACGCGGGGTCGATGTTATTCGACAGATTCGACGACTCGACGACAAACATAACTTCACTCTTTTGTGTCGAGATTTGTCACAGATCTCAGCATACGCACGTGTCGAGAATCAAGAGTATCGTTTACTGAAATCACACACCCCAGGCGCATACACTTTCATCCTTGAGGCGACGCGAGAAGTACCTCGCCGTCTGTTACATCCTAAGCGCAAACAAATTGGTATTCGTATTCCAGACAACATGATTGCTTTGGGCTTATTGGAGAATGTCGGAGAGCCTTTGATGACGTCAACATTGATGCTACCTGGGGAGGATCTACCCATGACTGATCCATACGACATAAACGAGGTTTTGGGTTATCAGCTAGATTTGGTGATTGATGGTGGCTTTTGCGGTTTTGAAGGAACGACAGTAATCGATTTAACTCAAGAAGTTCCTTTGGTTACACGCCAGGGGGCGGGAGATGCGTCGGCTTTTTCCGAACTGGCATAACCTTGGTATCATTTGATTTTAATCAAGAGATAAGGAGTGACATTTGAGCGGGGTCGATCCATCCCATCGTGTGCTGTCAGGCATGCGTCCCACAGGTCGATTACATTTAGGCCACTATCATGGCGTTTTAAAAAATTGGGTTCAGTTACAACACGAGTATGAGTGTTTCTTTTTCGTTGCTGACTGGCATGCGTTAACAACGCACTACCAAGATACCCGAGGTATCGATCAAGCTACCACTGACATGGTGATCGATTGGTTAGCTGCTGGTGTGAACCCAGGTTCTGCGACTTTATTTGTCCAGTCTCAAGTTGTTGCTCATGCGGAACTACATTTGCTGTTGTCGATGATAACCCCACTTGGTTGGCTTGAGAGGGTTCCGACCTATAAAGATCAACAAGAAAAGCTGATCGATAAGGATTTGACGACGTACGGATTCCTCGGTTATCCGCTTTTACAGAGCGCCGATATCCTGCTCTATCGTGCGGGACATGTTCCCGTAGGTGCAGATCAGGTGGCTCATGTTGAAATTACTCGGGAAATTGCACGGCGCTTTAATCACATTTACGGTCGTGAGCCAGACTTTGAAGAATTGGCTGAGTCTGCTTGCGATAAGATGGGAAAAAAAGGAGCAAAACTCTATCGCTCTCTGCGCAAGGCATATCTCGAGAGTGGCGATCAAGAGGCCTTGCAGCGCGCTCAAGCACTCGTGAAAGATCAGCAGAACATCACGCTGGCTGATCGCGAGCGTCTGATTGGGTATCTTGAGGGAACTGGAAAGGTGATTCTTCCTGAACCGCAGGCATTGTTGACCGAAGCCGCTAAGATGCCGGGCCTTGATGGTCAGAAAATGTCGAAGTCTTATGGCAATACGATTGGACTTCGCGAAGAGCCTGATTCAGTCTCAGCCAAGATGCGGCGTATGCCGACTGATCCAGCGCGCGTTCGTTTATCCGATCCAGGAAATCCTGAAAAATGTCCAGTCTGGCAGTTTCACGAGGTGTATTCAGAAGAGCAAACAAAAGATTGGGTGCGACAAGGATGTACATCCGCTGGAATTGGTTGTTTGGAGTGCAAGCAACCGGTGATTGAAGCGGTGATTGCAGAACAAGATCAGATTATCTCTCGTGCAGCACCTTACGAAGAGAACCCGGATATGGTGCGCTCAATACTGATTGAGGGTACGGAAAAGGCTGAAGATGACGCACGTCAAACACTCAATGAGGTGCGTCAAGCCATGGGGCTGAGTTACCGGTGATCACGCATGTCCAAGGTGAACTTCCAATAGCGTTGATTGAAGGGTCGCCGTTAACTCAGCTCCCTGAAGATTTATATATTCCACCGGACGCACTTGAAGTGATCCTTGATGCTTTTGAGGGCCCCCTTGATCTTTTGCTGTATCTGATTCGTCGGCAAAATCTCGACATTATTCAGATCAATGTTGCTGAGATTACTCGCCAGTATATGAGTTACATCGCTTTGCTTGAAGCCATGCGTTTTGAGTTGGCAGCAGAATATTTGGTGATGGCTGCAATGCTTGCTGAAATCAAATCTCGTGCGTTGATGCCAAGTCCCGTGGGTTCTGAGGAAGATGAAGAAGATGACCCAAGAGCCGAATTGATTCGTCGACTGTTGGAATATGAAACAGTGAAAATGTCTGCCGAGGCGCTAGACGAGTTACCTCGCGTAGATCGTGATTTTCACATTGCTGAGGCGCAAAAACCAGATATCTATAAGCGTACGGCGCCACCAACGGTTGATTTATCTGAACTGGTTCTGGCTTTTGGTGAGTTACTTGCGAGAGCGCGATTATCGTCAGCGCATCAAATTGAGTGGGAGCCGCTCTCGACACGACAGCGCATGAGCGACGTGTTGATGAAGTTAAAAGATCGCTCTGAACTGACCTTGTCGGACTTATTCATTGCAGGCGAAGGGAGAGCTGGCGTTGTTGTGTCATTCCTCGCAATTCTCGAATTGGTTCGTGAAGGATTGTGTGCGTTGATTCAGGCAAAACAAGGCAGTCAGATTTATATTCGGAGAGCGACTCAAGATGTCTGATATCGGTTTGAAGCAGATTCTTGAAGGTGCCTTATTCGCCAGTCGGGAGCCGATGAGTATTTACCAGATGAAAAAGCTCTTTGGTGATCAAAAAGCACCAACCGAGGGGATGCTGCGTGAGGTGCTTGCAAGTCTTGCGGAAGAGTATCAAGGTCGAGCGGTATCTCTGATAGAGGTCGCTGGAGGGTTTCGCTTTCAAGTGATCGATGTGTTGACCCCCTATTTAGCGAACCTCACTGATGAGAAACCTAGCAGATACTCGCGAGCAACACTTGAGACGCTCGCCATGATTGCATATCGTCAACCGGTTACTCGCGGTGAAATCGAAGCGGTACGTGGTGTTGCTGTAAATACACAAATTGTGAGGACGCTTGAGGAGCGGGGGTGGATTACCGTGGTAGGGCATAAAGAGGTACCGGGACGCCCCGCACTGTTAGCGACAACAACTCAATTTTTGAATGACTTTGGATTGAAATCATTGGAAGAGCTTCCGAACGCAGAGGATTTAATTGTGACGCCGGCAGAGGATCTCCTCGATCAAATGGATAATCAGAGTGAGTGAACGACTTCAGAAAGCATTAGCCAGGGCAGGCTTTGGGTCTCGACGGAAGCTCGAGACAATGATCAGTAAGGGTCGGATATCAGTGAATGGGTCGATTGCTGTCCTTGGAACTAAAATCGGAAAAGAAGATACTGTGATTTTTGATGGTCAGCCCGTATCGCCAGCAATGCTGTTTGAGCAGGCTCGGTTGGTGATTGCCTATCACAAGCCGGAGGGCGAGGTCTGTGCCCGTAACGATCCTGAGGGTCGTCCGACCATATTTGATCGGCTACCCAAAATCGCCCAGGGCCGATGGATTGCTGTTGGCCGTTTGGATATCAATACTTCCGGCTTAATACTTCTGACGACCGACGGTGATTTGGCGAATCGATTGATGCACCCGTCAAGCGGGATTGATCGCGAATATCTCGTCCGTGTGCATGGTGATGTGACAGAAGAGCAACTCAAGCAGTTGGTGGATGGTGTCATCCTAGATGATGGGCCAGCTCGTTTTACTGATATTGTGAGGCACCCTAAGGCTGATCCAGATCGCCGCAATCAATGGTTCTATGTCGCGCTCATGGAAGGTCGTAATCGTGAGGTGCGCAGACTTTGGGAAAGCCATGGTCTGCAGGTCAACCGACTGAAGCGCGTACGATACGGATGTATTTTCCTGCCATCATTTTTAAAGCAAGGCCACTTTGTGGAATTGGGTCAGAAGGAAGTGGATGATTTGGGCAAGCTGGTGGAACTTCCGAGCCTGCCCGTTCCTAAATTGACGCCACAGGAATTAAAAGATGTGCGCCGTCGTTTGTCGAAAAAATCAGCACCTCGAAAGTCGATGCGGACAGCTAAGAAGCCGTCCACGTCCCGAGGGCGTCCATAAAGTCGCGAGCGTTCACGCGCTCGCCATGAAAAGCGCCAGCTTCTTCGGTTAAGCCATACAAGAATGCGTCTGCAACAACCTCGGCACTTGGCAGAGTCGCTGGGTTTTCGCCAGGCATTGCTTCAGCGCGCATTTTGGTTCGCGTGCCGCCAGGATTGACTACGAAAACGCGAGTGCTCGATGTGTTTTCGAGCTCCTGGCTTAAAATCCCCGCAAACATTTCAAGGCCTGCTTTTGAAACGGCATAGGCTCCCCAATACGCCTCAATGCGAACCCCCACACTGGATGTAGCAAACACGATCCGGCCTGACCGCGATTCGTCAAGGAGCGGAAGCAGTGCTTGCGTGAGTTGAAAGATTGAGGTGAGGTTGATTTGGATTGCCAGATCCCACTGTGTCGGTCGATGGGATTGGATAGGTTCGCGTCCACCTAAAATCCCTGCGATATGCGCGATGCCGTCGAGTCTGCCGAAGTTTTCCCTGAGATATTCCACGAGAGTCTCTGCTTGTTCGCTAGTCAACGTTGCGAGATCACAAGGGAAGATTGCAGGCGTTTGACCACCGGAGCCAATGATCGCGTCGTAAACTACGTCCAGTTCGGATTCATTGCGCCCAAGTAAAATCACGGTTGCGCCACGGTTACCAAGTTCGAGTGCAAGCGCACGACCAATACCGGCAGTCGCTCCTGTCACTAAAATGACACGATCTGTGAACTGAGGATTTGCTTTCAGTGTCGAAACCATGGAATGGATTAACGTGTTCATGAAAGTTTCTTTGCAGCGAGTTGGTAGTTCATATCGAGATCATTCATTGACCGGGTGAACTGTTGATATAGAGGCTGATAAACAACGCCCTCAATGGATTCTATATTCACACCATGTGGTCTTAACCCGTTTGCAAGTTCCGACGGTTTTAAGAAACGTGCATAGTCATGAGTCCCTTTTGGCACCCAGTTCAGGATGTATTCGGCCGCAATCACAACGCCAAGATATGCTTTCGGCGTTCGATTAATCGTTGATAAAATTAGCCAACCGCCAGGCCGAACCAGTGCCGCAAGTGCTTTCAGTGTCTCCATCGGTTCGGGAACGTGTTCGATCATTTCAAAGCAAGTCACTACATCAAATGCGGCTGGATGAGAAGTGACAAGTGCTTCTGCATGTGATTCGACGTAATCGATGGTTAATCCACTGTCTAATGCGTGTAGTTTTGCGATTTTAAGCATCTCGGGAGACGCATCAATGGCGGTGACGGACCCCCCGCGCTTTGCGATTGTTTCGGACGCAAGCCCGCCCCCACAGCCAACATCTAATACCTTGGCATCTTGAAGTGGGTAAAACGACTCTGTGAAGTCAATCCGCAAAGGATTGATTTGATGCACAGCACGCATAGGCCCCTCGGGGTCCCAGTAGCTTCGCGCAATTTGGTTAAATTTTGTGACTTCTTTGGGGTCAACCACCGTTGTCATAGGGCTTCCGCTCGTTTCGATTGATGTTTCAAATTGGTCCTTGTCGTGATGATACAGGCCATGCCCGGCTACGGACAGGAGAAGATCGTTTTTGGCCGGTTCATGCTATCATTCAAGGCTTACAAACATACTAGGGATAGCCCACCGTACATGTCAGATTCGGCTCGCGAAATTTTACCAATAAATATCGAAGATGAACTCAAAACCAGTTACCTCGACTACGCCATGAGCGTAATCGTCGGGCGAGCCTTACCTGATGTGCGAGATGGATTGAAACCAGTGCATCGGCGAGTGCTGTTTGCACAGAGTGAGTTAAGTAATAACTGGAATGCGGCGTACAAAAAATCGGCACGTGTTGTCGGTGATGTGATCGGTAAGTATCACCCGCACGGTGATTCAGCCGTTTACGATACGATCGTGCGCTTGGCACAACCTTTTTCAATGCGTTATCCACTTATCGATGGTCAGGGTAACTTTGGTTCGGTTGATGGCGACAGAGCCGCTGCGATGCGTTACACCGAAATCCGCATGGAGCGGATTGCGCATGAACTTCTCGCGGATCTCGATAAAGAGACTGTTGATTACGTTCCCAACTATGATGGCACCGAAAAAATCCCCGACGTACTGCCAACGAAAATACCTAACTTACTGGTTAATGGCTCCGCTGGCATTGCCGTAGGGATGGCGACCAATATACCGCCCCACAACCTGAGAGAAGTAATTGATGGATGTTTGGCTTACTTGGATGATTCAACGCTTTCAGTTACTCAGTTGATGGAATTTATTCCAGCACCTGACTTTCCGACAGGCGCATTGATTAATGGTTTAGAGGGTTTACGAGAGGCCTATGCTATCGGCCGTGGTCGCGTGATTATGCGCTCAAGGTTCCATATCGAAGGCGACGATAAGAAATCAATTGTCTTCACAGAGATTCCTTACCAGGTCAACAAAGCGCGCGTGATTGAAAAGATCGCAGAGCTGGTTAAGGATAAGAAGATCGAGGGCATCACTGAATTGCGTGATGAGTCAGACAAGGACGGAATGCGGATTGTGGTCGATTTGCGCCGAGGTGAGACCCCTGAAGTCATAGTGAATAACTTATTCAGTCAAACGCAATTGCAGTCAAGCTTTGGTATCAATATGGTTGCGCTCGTGGATGGGCAACCAAAGACGCTGAATCTCAAGGAAATGCTTTCGTGCTTTATCCGTCATCGTCGTGAAGTCGTGACGCGACGGACGATCTACGAGTTGAGAAAAGCGCGCGAGCGTGGCCATATCCTCGAAGGCCAAGCGGTTGCTTTGGCCAATATTGATCCGGTAATCGAGCTGATTAAGAACTCAGAACACGCGCAAGTTGCTAAAGAGCATTTGATTTTAGCGTCGTGGGAGCCAGGTTCAGTCACTGAGATGCTTGAACGCGCTGGAACAGGGGGTATCCGTTCAGATGATCTTCCTGAAGGTTTTGGTTTGATTGACGGAAAATATCATCTCAGCCCACAGCAGGCTCAGGCAATTCTGGACCTGCGTCTCCATCGTCTGACGGGCCTTGAAATTCAAAAATTGCTCGATGAGTACGGGTTGATTCTTGAGGATATCGCTGAACGTGAAGCGATATTGGCTGATCCCGCAAAATTAACTGAAGTTATTCGTGAAGAGTTTGAGGCGGTTCGCAACCAGTTTGGCGATGACCGACGGTCCGAAATTATTGAGTCTCATCTGTCTTTATCGACAGAAGATTTGATTCCTCGCGAGGACATGGTGGTTACCTTCTCTAAGACTGGCTATGCGAAAACGCAGCCTCTGGCCTCCTATCAATCGCAACGCCGTGGTGGTCGAGGGAAGAGTGCGACCAATCTGAAGGATGAAGACGTTATTGATTTGCTGCTGGTCGCAAACTCGCACGATACATTGCTGTTGTTCACAGATACTGGTCGTCTGCACTGGTTGAAGGTCTATGAGATTCCGCAAGCGAGTCGTAATGCGCGCGGAAAGCCTATTGTGAATATGATTGATGCGCTCGAGGGCGGTGGTCGCGTTACTGCCGTGTTGCCACTGGGTGAGGACGACCGAGGTGAGGGCCGTTATGTATTTATGGCGACAGCCCGGGGCACCGTAAAGAAAGTGCCTCTGGAACGTTTTGCAAGACCAAGAGCATCAGGGATTCGAGCGATTGAATTCAATGAAGATGACACGCTAATTGGAGCATCCATTACGGATGGTACCCGTGACATTATCTTGGTGAATTCGAATGGAAAAGTGACTCGCTTTAACGAAACTGAAGTTCGGCCGATGGGCCGCGAAGCACGCGGTGTACGTGGTATTCGATTGAAAGAAAGCGGTGAGATTGTTGTTGCGATGATCGTCGCCGATGATGAGGCCTCATTACTGCTTGCTTGCGAAAATGGGTATGGCAAACGAACGCTTGTGAGTGAGTTCCCGCGCAAAGGTCGGGGTGCGATGGGTGTGATTGGGATTCAGACATCTGAGCGGAATGGTGAGGTTGTCGGCGCTGCACAAGTGATCGATGACGATGATTTATTATTGATTACCAACGGTGGAACCATGGTTCGAACGCCTTGTGTGGATATTTCGATCCTGGGTCGAAATACGCAGGGTGTGATGTTGATTCGATTGACTGAAGGTGAGCAGCTTGTTCGTGTTGATGCGGTCGCGGAGCCTTCGGTTCATAAAGCTTCCGAAACTGATTTGGAGGCCGAGGGCGAAGCGCTGGTTGACCAGTCTGATGTGGAGATAGGCGATGAGTCGGCCGATTAATTTTTGCTCTGGACCCGCGGCTTTACCGTTACCAGTTCTCGATCGAATCAGGGCGGAGCTTCACGATTTTCAGGGCTCAAAAATCTCTGTGATGGAACATTCCCATCGCGATCAGCTGATCGTTCGCTTGTTTGAACAAACTGAGGCGCGATTAAAGGCATTTTTAGAGCTAGGTGAAGCTTACCGTGTTTTATTCCTCCCGGGCGGAGCCACGCTACAGTTCTCGCAAGTGCCTATGAATCTGTTGGCTGGAGATGGCACTGCTGCCTATCTTACAACTGGCGCTTGGTCACAGAAAGCGATCGAAGAGGCTTCGAAGTACGGTCATGTTGTCGAGGTTGCCTCGTCCAAAGAATCAAATTTCACTACCATGCCAGCACGCGAATCATGGCAATTACCGGCCGACGCAAAATATTTTCATCTGTGTACGAACGAGACAATCCATGGTGTGGAATGGTTTGGCTCGTTGGCAGGATTGGGTTTGCCAGTGGTTGCTGACATGTCGTCTCACCTCTTATCGCGCTCAATGCCCATTCAAGAGATTGATTTAATTTATGCAGGCGCTCAAAAAAACCTGGGAACTGCTGGTGTCACAATTGTTATTGTGAAACAGGATTTGATCGATTCAAGTCAACATGCAACACCTGGTCTAATGGAATATCGGAGCCAAATTGCAAACAACTCGATGATGAACACACCACCTGTCTACCCGGTTTGGGTTCTGTCATTAGTGCTGGAGTGGATAGAATCGCTCGGCGGTGTGGCGGCCGTTGAAAAGATCAATCGCCATAAGGCGGAGAGTCTCTATAACGCGATTGATGCAAGTTCTTTCTACCGAAATCCAGTTGCAAAGGACTGTAGAAGCTTGATGAATGTTCCATTTGTACTAGCTGATGACACCCTTGAGTCGAAATTTATCGAAGCATCGCAAAATGCTGGCCTTCTCAATTTAAAAGGGCATCGGAGTGTTGGGGGGATGCGAGCATCCATTTACAATGCAATCACTCAACACGAAGTCGATACGTTAATTGAATTTATGCGTGAATTTGAAAGGGCATCGGCGTGAGCATTAATCTAGAACTCTTGAAAATCCGAGAAGAGATTGACGCGATTGATCAACAGATTCAGAAACTGATCAACGCGCGTGCCGGCTGTGCCATGCGAGTTGCTGAAGTGAAGCAAGCGGAGATGGCAACGTCTAGCGAAGTACCCGTATATTACCGCCCAGAGCGAGAAGCACAGGTCCTGTTGCGGGTCATGGAGCGAAATCAGGGACCACTACCCAAGGAAGAGGTAGCCCGAATTTTCCGGGAAATCATGTCGGGTTGCTTAGCACTCGAGCGTCCTTTGGCGGTTGGGTATCTTGGACCTATGGGCACGTTCACGGAGACGGCTGCGCTTAAACACTTCGGTCATGCTGTCGATACCCGTCCTCTGACAACAATCTCTGATGTGTTTCGAGACGTCGATGCGGGTAATTTGGATTACGGTGTTGTGCCCATCGAGAATTCGACCGAAGGAATGGTGACTCATACTCTGGAGTGTTTCCTTGACTCGACACTTGTGATTTGTGGTGAAGTTGAGATGCGTATTCATCAAGCGCTGATGGTCAAGCCAGGTATCGATGTATCTGCGGTGAAAACAATATTTTCGCATCAACAGAGCTTGGCACAGTGCCGGTTGTGGCTCGATGCAAACTGTCCCGAGGCGACACGCGAAACAGTCTCTTCCAATGCTGAAGCTGCGCGTCTAGTGTCTGAATCGAAGCCGACCGATGGGTATGCGGCGGTCGCGGGAGAGCGCGCCGCTGAGACTTACCGATTGACGCTGCTGGCTGGCTCCATTGAAGACCGGCCTGATAATACGACTCGATTTTTGGTGATTGGCAAGCAAACCACGGAGGCGTCAGGACGCGACAAGACTTCGCTGATTGTGTCTGTTAAAAACGAACCCGGTGCCCTGTATCGACTACTAGAGCCGTTTGAGCAGCATGGTATTGACATGACCCGGCTAGAATCACGACCATCTCATTCAGGCATCTGGTCATATCGATTCTTCATTGACTTCAAGGGGCATGTCGATGACGTGCCGATTCAGAATTTTTTGGATGATATCCGTGCACAATCTGCTGAGCTGAAAATATTAGGTTCATATCCAAGAGCTGTTTTATGAAACAACTGGCGGTCATAGGGCTCGGTTTGATTGGTGCTTCCTGTTGCGCAGCCATCAAAAAGCGGGCGCCAGACTGGCATATCTCAGGATACTCAAGAACCGAGGTGACTCGTCAACAAGCTCTCGCGAAAGGGTTGATTGATCAAAGTTTTGATTCGATTGGAGGAGCCGTACGAGAGGCTGATCTCATTCTGATCGCTGTGCCTATGGGTCAGTTTCGGCATGTCTTCGAAAACGTTGATGCCGCAAGAGATTCGCGTTCTGTTGTCACAGATGCTGGTTCAACAAAAGGTAGTGTAATCCGAGATATCACCTTAGCGATTGGGTCGACACCAGCGTGGTTTGTGCCAGGTCATCCGATTGCTGGGAGTGAGCAAAGTGGTGTTGATGCAGCGAACCCAGATTTGTATGTAGATCATCAGGTAATTTTGACGCCTGATTCGAATACGGCTGCCGACGCAATCGATTTGGTCTCATCTTTTTGGAAAATTCAGGGAGCTTCTGTTTCTCAAATGGATGTGGAGCGACATGATGAGATCCTTGCTCTAACCAGTCATTTGCCGCACGTTCTCGCATTTAATCTCGTGCATGCATTGTCAGACGATGATGAGCATTTGGAGATTTTTCGATATGCCGCTGGTGGCTTTCGCGATTTCACCCGAATCGCTGCGAGCGATCCGACAATGTGGCGAGATATCAGTTTAGCGAACCAGCAAGCTCTACTTACTGGGATTGACCGGTTTGCTGAACGACTGGTCCAAATGCGCAATGCCATTGCCGGAGGCGATGGCGATTGGATTATGCAAAGTTTTGAGAAGGCACGAACTGCGCGCACACTATTTTTATCATTAAGTGATCAAGGAGCTCATCCGGTGACGGAGACGCATTTTTCTGTTTTCAAAACGACTGAGGCGTCTCAGGGAATCACTGGAACGATTCGTGTTCCCGGCGATAAATCAATATCACACCGTTCAATTATGTTAGGTGCGCTCGCTGATGGCATCACAACTGTTGATGGATTTCTTGAGGGAGAGGATGCAATTGCAACTGTGCAGGCCTTTCGCGATATGGGGGTTCGGATTGATGGTCCTTATAAGGGCAGAGTCACTGTCCATGGGGTC
>CACAXU010000020.1 GCA_902536515.1 uncultured Litorivicinus sp.
CTAGACCAGACAAGAATTCTGGGCGTCGAGACGGGTGGATGCCCGCACACCGCGATTCGTGAGGATGCGTCTATGAATCTTGCCGCGATTGACGAACTAGAGGAGCGACATGAGGGGCTCGAGTTGGTCCTTGTTGAATCGGGTGGCGACAATCTCAGCGCCACGTTTTCTCCGGAACTGTCGGACCTCACCATCTACGTCATCGATGTCAGCGCCGGTGACAAGATCCCAAGAAAGGGCGGACCAGGTATAACGAAGAGCGACTTATTGGTCATCAATAAGGTTGATGTGGCGCCGTTGGTTGGCGCTTCGCTCGAGGTAATGGATCGGGATGCGACAAGAATGCGTGTAGAGCGACCGTTCGTTTTTAGCAACATGAAAACCGGACAGGGACTCCGTGACATCATCGAGTTTATTGTAGACCGGGGGATGTTGGGTACTAGAGACCTTGGGGACTTGGACCGAGTTCTCGCCAGAAGCGTCTGAATTTCTCTGGATCAGAAATGCGAATAGAGTGCTCGAATAACGCGCTAGAACTAGAATGAGGTTAACAGCGAAAAAAAGAGAGGTAATTAAGCTGATTTCGAATTGATGGAACCACTTGGACTATATCTGTAAGGTCGAGTAAGTTAATTTGGGAGGGTAGTCCGTTGACGCATGGCAGTAATTCGTGTTTTCTGGGTTATCCAGTGAGACCATTTGGTCAAAATAAGTAGGAGTTAACTATGCATATGTTTAGGAAAGTATTGCTGGCTTGCTTTGCGTCTATTTTTAGCCTAGCGGCCATGGCGGCGACAAAGGTTCAGTTTGCGTTAGACTGGAAGTTTGAGGGACCCTCTGCGCCATATTTTCTGGCGATCGATAATGGTCACTTTTCCAAGGCAGGGCTTGAGGTAGAGATCTCACCGGGCAAGGGGTCTCTGGACGCAATTCCGAAGGTCGCGACAGGCGCCTTCCCCGTCGGCTTCGCTGACATTAATTCATTAATTAAGTTCCTGGATCAGAACCCGGGGGCCCCCGTCACAGCGATTATGATGGTCTATGACAAGCCGCCATTCGCGATCGTGGGACGCAAATCGCTTGGGATTTCGGAGCCGAAAGACCTTGAGGGCAAAACGCTAGGTGCGCCGCCACCCGATGGAGCCTGGGCTCAGTTCCCGTCTTTTGTTAAGGCAAACAATCTCGATATGAGCAAGATCAAGGTCGAGCCGGTTGGGTTCCCGACACGTGAGCCGATGCTCGCCGAAGGAAAGGTCGACTCAGTTACGGGGTTTTCGTTTTCTTCGTACTTAAATCTTGTTCGCCTCGGTGTTCCAGAGAGTGACATCTCTACAATTTTGATGGCTGATCACGGCCTTAAGCTCTACGGGAATGCAATCATCGTCAATACTGAGTACGCGAACGCGAATATCGATACGGTAAAGGCGTTCTTGAAGGCGGTGGGCGCGGGCTGGAAGGACGCGATTGCTAACCCCGGTGCAGCAGTAGCTGCTCTGGTTAAAAGAAACCCAGCTGCCGACGCAGGCCTCGAGGAGCGCCGTCTTGGTTTAGCTATCGATGCCAATGTCCTGACAGACTACGTCAAACAAAATGGGATGGGTAACATCGACAAGTCTCGCTTCGCTGGGGCGATTGAGCAACTGCGTGAGACATACGAGTATAAGACCGCACCGAAGTCAGACCTGTATTTCACCGATGCGTTTTTGCCCTCAGGTGGTTTTAATCTAAATTAGATGCCTAATCGATACGCCTGCAGACCGTAAAGCGATCAGTGGGCGTCACTCAAAGTAAGGATGCTTACATTGGCTAGCTCTCGCGAGAATCTCATTGCCATCGAGAATGTGACACACGCGTATCGGAAAGATGGCCACACTCTGCCTGTCCTCGAAGACTTAAGCCTCGGTGTGGTGGAGCATGGGTTCACGGCAGTGGTTGGCCCCTCAGGTTGCGGAAAGTCGACGTTGACGAGGCTCATTGCTGGACTCATGCGGCCTGACGCGGGCTCAGTCTGGCTGCACGGAGAACAGGTTGTGTCACCTCGATCTACGGTAGGGATGGCGTTTCAGAACCCGGTGTTGTTGGAGTGGCGCAGTATCCTGAAGAATGTGCTTCTGCCTCTTGAGATTGTCCCAACAAGTTTGAGCAAGCAGGGCGCAGAGGATCGGGCCAGGCATTTGTTGCATCTGGTTGGTTTATCCGCGTTTGAGGACAAACGACCGTCTGAACTATCTGGTGGGATGCGTCAGCGTGCCTCTTTATGTAGGGCTTTGATTCACAACCCCGACGTATTGATTTTGGACGAGCCATTTGGTGCGCTGGATGCATTCACTCGAGAGGATCTGTGGCTCACGATGCATAAGCTCAGGGCCGAAGAGCCGTTTACCGGTGTCTTGATCACGCACGATCTCAGGGAATCCATATTCTTGGCCGACGAGGTGGTTGTATTGTCTGATCGCCCCGCGACGGTACAGCACAGGGTCGCCCTGAAGAGAGAGGGGTCCCCGACTCTTGACCAGCTCTACACGGGCGAATCGATTGCGACCCTGAACGAGTTGCGCGAACAAATCCGTATCGCGAGAAACGGTGCGGAGGTGTAAATGAGACAGTATTTGGTCCCCGGCTTTGCGATGGTCATTTTCCTAGTTTTTTGGGAGGCCCTGGTCTGGGTCAATGACTGGCCAAACTATAAAATGGCTTCACCATCCGATCTATGGCCAGCATTTTGGCGGTTCAAAGAGTTGTTCCTATCCTACGGATGGGACACGCTCTGGCGGACCGTAGTGGGACTGCTGATCGCAATCGTTATCGGTGTCCTCTTTGGCATGATCATGGGATTTTCGAAGATCATGCGTGAAGGTTTGTATCCGCTATTGGTTGGCTTTAATGCGATACCTAAAGCGACCGTAGTCCCAATCGTCGCGCTGATGTTTGTGGGTCAGCACGACCTAAACACCGTCCTAATTGCATTTATGATTTCATTTTTCCCGATCGCAGTTTCTGTCTCTATCGGGTTATCGACCCTTGAACCAGAGTATCGTGATATTTTGCGGTCGCTCGGGGCATCCAAACTGACGATTTTTTGGAAAATTGCGCTTCCTAAGACGCTCCCTGAGTTCTTTGGTGCGCTCAAGGTCGCCGTCACGCTTGCCTTTATTGGGACAAATCTGATGGAGATCGTATCTCCACATGGACGAGGATTGGGAGCGCTATTCGATAGCGGAAAGACGAACTCGGATTATCCGCTCATGTTTGCGGTGTTGATCGCTTTGGCGGTGCTGGGCATCGCACTCTACTACGTTGTCGTATTTTTAGAGAAAATCTTTGCTGGCTGGGCTGAGCGCTCCGCTGATTAATGTCCATTTTCGCGGTTTAAAAGCTGACTCTTGGAAGTGCCAGTTAGCTCAAGAATCTCGGTGCTAAATTTGCCGCACGGTGCAGGGTTAAGCCGTCAAGTTATCTTCATCATCAGTTGACGTCTCTGTACAAGCCCAGCAGATATCGAAACTCCCCGGGTTGCGTTCGTTGCATATTGTGCAAACCCAGTCTGAAGCCGTGTTCCGATTGAAGAACTCATTCAACAGTTGTCTTGCTCGATCCAGATCGCGGAGGTGCAATAACCAAAGTTCTGGCCACATTTCTACGAATGGGAGTTCACCCACTCCAGTTTGCAGGTTTTCATTTTTCAGAGTTGTCGTAATACCTTCCGAGGCGAGGAGTTTTTGCAGGATTTGTGCCTCGATGATGTCGGCGGCTGTATAGAGTTTGATGCTATTAAGGTCTTCAGTCATCGCCTTAGAACCGTGATCCAACGCCAGAAGTTCAGTAACTGAAGCAGTGTGCCCGCCACATAAGTCAGAGCTGCTGCCCTCAGAATAGTTTTTGAGGGAGCTAACTGGTGCTCTGAAAGATAGCCTGTGCTCAGCAATGGGAGTGCCTTTTTGAAGCTTGCATCGAATTCGACTGGTAACGTAGCTAGCTGCACCACAACTCCGTAACCGAGGACCATAAAGGCACCCGCGAGTGATAGGAGGCTAAGGTGCGGTGACACGGCTAAGCCTCCAATCAAAGGACTGGCCGCAAGTAACGCAGACCCGATGATTTGCGCGCCTTGAGCTGACTGAGCCAATCGATGCCTCAATAGAAAAAAGGGCTCACGTCGAGCATGCTGAATTGCATGTCCGCACTCATGAGCGGCAATTACGATGGCGGCTAGTGTTTTACCGTCGTACCTATCCTGAGTTAATGCGACCGATCTGTCGATCGGGCTGTAGTGATCTCCAGACTCAGTCACTACGACTTTGACATCATGTAAATCAAAACGGTCCAAAAGATGGCGAGCGAGCTCTCCGCCGGTCCCCGGAAAGTTTGTTTCAGGATTACGATTGTACTTTCTGAGTACGTAAGAGACCCAAAGACTCGGCCCAAACAGGATAGAGAGCACGACCAAAACAATAACGATCAGTACGATACATTTCTCCCTGTAAGATTATGACCGAGGTTGGTGACACAAATCATCGGCCCTTCTCGAGTCTGAGTGTAGGATTAAATACTAAATTAAACACAAAAATGGCGACTAAAATAAATATTGTTACCGTAATTCAGGGTTTAGAACTATTGAGCGAACGCGTGTTCTGAAAGTGCTAAACGGTTGTATGCTGGCCCCCTGGGTATTGTGCCGTATCGAGAGAATACATGAACCAAATCAACCCTAAAAAATTGCTCCATAGTAAATGGACCGCTGTCGCGCCCAAGAATAAAGAAAAACATTTCCTGGTCGTTGAGGTAGACTACGATGACATCGGATCCGTGTCATTATGTATATTGGAAGCCGTTATTAATCAACGACAAACCGGCATTAATTGGCATGATTTGAAAAATAGCGATCATTGGAAACAGGGTTGGAAATAGTAACGATGTGGATTCGATATGCATTGATTATTTGTACCGCGGCGGTATTTGGCAATATCCCAGCGAACTCGCAAAGTGTTGCCATTTTGGAGATGCAGTGTCCCAAGGTAAGAGACTATGGTGGATATCCCCATACGACAGGCGAGACCGTCACTTACCGACTTGATCGATCAAATCAAACAGTTTCGCGCAGAACCAAGAGTGAATGGCTCACTATTTGTGAAGGAACCTTGCAGTGCTCGATCCAGGGTGACGAAGTACTCCTCTCTGAAATGCGGACCGATGAAAAAAAGTTGATCGATCGCCGCCTTAACTTTTCAAGCTTTATTGAAAAAGCAAAAGAGTGGGGTAATCCCAGTAAAACGAAACTCGTGTTCGGGTACGAATCGCGATGTAAGCCGAGTCGGTAAGAGGTGACAACTCAACTGATCACTTTTCGTTCTAAAGGTTTGCTCCGTCATGACCCTCGAGTCAACGGGATAGAGAGATTTATAGCCGAGTATCGACTAGCGGTGTTGATGGCCGCAGCGCACCTCAAAGCAGTTAATACCCTGTTTCTTCTTCGATTGAGCACTACAAGATCCTGAAAAATAGGTGTAGATGCTCGTTGCAACGCACCAGTTTATTTATATACCAATGCCTCATTTGGTTAGGAAACGGCATGAAGTTATCGTAATTCAGGTGGTGGATGATATTTTTATTCCAATTATCAACCCATCATCAACTTATTAGATGAAAATGATCTGACAGCAGGTAGGTACGTCGTTATACTTTAGTCGTGGAAACAGCGACTCACGGATGAGAAACAAAGAAGGAGTTCATACGATGACTATCTCTCAGTTTCTCGACCCCACTTGGAATGCACTATCAAACGCGCCCGGAGAGTGGAAATACACGATGTCAATTATCTTGGCAGGCATGTGGTGTCTCATATTTGGTATCTACACCACTGAGTTAACCTTTATCGGTTACAACATTCTTGGCCACATCGCACTCATCACTGGGATCTTCGTTACGCATCGGGTATTTCGAACCGCCCGTGAATATTCCCCAAACAAATAGCGGATCAAAGGGATTTCGCTACGGCAGAGTGAGGCTGGCGCGAATCACTGTAACTAGGCAACCGTTGATCTGGCCATCTGTGCCGGCACTTTCTTACGAGGCTTCTAAAAAAGGAGCCCTGAGGCTCCTTTCGCGAAATGGTAATCTTGAGTGATCACCTGTCAGTGAGTTATCGCCAGAACTTAGAACTTACTCTGAGCTCCGATACGGCAACCAACACCACTCAAAATTCGACACAATTCACTAGACATTGGATCACCTCCTTTTAACTTCAGCCTCTGATAGTGTGAAGATACCAGAGCTTTTTTGAGTGTCAACGTGAGCATTACTTCTCGCCAATATGCGCTGCTAAACCGCTGAATTAAATGTCTGGTCGAAGTTGACTACCGAGATGCCAATATCGATTAACGTTTGATTGATCTGTGCTATGTGTGCAGGCGAAATCTCACAGCATCCACCAACAATGGTTGCACCGGATTCGATCCAATTCAGGACATATTCAGCGTATTTGTCTGGTCCGAGATCTACCCGGTATTCCAGCTCTTTAACAGTTCCACCGGGGCGTAGGGGCGCGATGGTATTGAATCCATTGGCATACGCTCCATATGCACAGCCAAGCTTTCGGAGTTCATCGAACGCGCTGGTGATCACCTCAGGTTGGCTGCAATTGATCAATACTGATTCGATGGGACCGTTTGACAGTTCTTCAACAGCTTTAGACAGTGGCTCGCCCGAACGTAATCGATTCGTTCCGTCGTCTTCGACTGTGAGTCCAATACGGATTACTTGCTCAGCTGCAACTAAAGCATCTCGTGCCGCCGTCATCTCAATCGTGTTCGACATCGTTTCAACTAGAAAACCGTCTACAAAATCGATCTGAGCCTCAATTAAGCGCTCATAATCAGACCGGGCCTTGGCGTAGTCTGGTGCGGCCTCTGCAACATAGCTGGCGGCTAGGGGTGGTAGGCACCCCATTTTTGAGATTTGAGCGCGAGCGATCCCAGAATATTGAATCGCCTTATCGACTAAAGCACTGGCTTCTTGATGAATGTGATCCAGCTCAGATCTCATCCCCTGTTTGCCTAGACGGATTGGTGTCGCTGTGTAGGTATTCAGTGTCAAAACCTTTGCACCCGCATGAAGGAAATCCTTGTAGACCTGGACTACAACATCAGGCTCTTCGCGCATCACCATAACCGACCAAAGAGGATGCGGATCTCCACGTGTCGAACGGCGATGGATCTCCTGACCGATGCCGCCGTCCAGGAGGACAATATCTCTGCGACCGCCAATAGTCATATGCAGTAACCTCAGGTAGGTAAGAGAGTGCGCTAACCGCTAACGCATTGTGTATAGGTTTGTTGTCGAAAAACCAAGGCTCGATAGGATACCTAGACGAGGCGAATTAATTTACTCAGCATCGGCTTCGTTTGGTTCTGATGGATTCCTATAAACACCGTCATTCGATTTGATAAGTTTCATTTGATTTTGAATCGATAGCATTGAAAGTGTCTGATGCAAGGTTAAGCGAACGAAGGGATGTTCTTTGGTTAAATGAGAAAGAACCCATTCAGAGCTCAGTTTGAACAGTTGACAGTCAGTTTCCGCAGTTGCCCGGAGTGTCCTCGGTTTGCCTGTGATTAGGGAGTATTCGCCGAAACTATCTGCAGTGCTCAAAAGTGCGAAGCTTCTGTTTTTTAAAGTTCGAACTGAAACTTGGCCATCAACAATGAAAAAGATCGCTTCGGACTTGTCTCCCCAGTCAAAAATGATGTCGCCTTGCTTAAAATACACCCGGTCAATTTCGTCCTTCGATCGCCAAAGCGCATCTTCGAACGTAAAATTTCGTCTTGACTGATTCCGCCCGTACAGTCTGGCGATGCTGTATCTGATAATTTCTTTTGATAAGAAGCCTGCCCTCTCGACTGCTTGTCTGATATCTATTCCGTTAACCTCGAATAACGATATGTCGCCGATATTTTTGAATTGAGGATTCTTCGACCCCTTGGTCAATGTCTCGACAAACCAGACAGGTTCACCGCGCTTCAGTTTGTGAGTGGCAGTCAAGCCGGTGTTTAGTATTTGGTCATCTGTGAAGAGCAACTCACCTTGATTGATAACAAAAGCAACGTCTCTATTTGATGACCTCGATAGTGTTGTGAAATCGCATTCAATGAGATTATGTGAACCACTCAAGTCCTCTAAAAGCGTCGCGGTACAAATCAAGTTCTATCAATCCGTATTAGTATTAATAAGTTAAAGCAGTGCTTATCGGCTTGATATTATTTTGATGATGCCGGACAACATAATCAATGGTAGGAGTTTGCCGAAATTTCTTGCAAGTACGAAGCCTGACAGTTTCGTTATAAAGGTTTTTGAAGAGCCTCTATCGGAGCCTCGATAATTGAGTTGTGCCTACGACTGAATACTAGCGGTCACGCCACCATCGACCACAAGCTCCGTGCCCGTGATGTAGCTCGCCTCATCTGAGACCAGAAATAGCGCAGCATGAGCAACGTCTTGCGCTGTTCCCATTCGGCCCATTGGTACTTGCTCGTGCCTCTTTTTAACAAAGCCCTCGTAATCGCCATCCGCATACTTGTCAGCCATTCGCTGAACCATCGCGGTGTGCATTAAGCCGGCTTGGATACAATTCATACGGATCTGCTGCCTGGCGAGGATAATGGCGGACGTTTTGGTGTATTGCTGTAATGCGGCCTTGGCAGCACTGTAAGCAATTTGTGGTTTTCCGAGGTATCGAGAAGCTGCGATCGAAGAAACATTCAAAATCACTCCGCCACCTTGTTCGACCATGTGCGGGATGGCGGCTCTGGAGGTCATCATTGCGCTATTCAAATTCAGGTCGATCTGCGCTTTCCATACATCGCTATCGACGTTCGCTGGAGACATGCGTTCGGACTGGCCCACATTGTTGACCAAGATATCGATCCGTCCATGTTGCGAGATGATGGCTTCGATCCATGTGTCGACGAGGGTTTCGTCTGTCACATCGCCAACGATTAGATTGCACCGGCCACCCGCGCTTAAGATTGCCCTTGTCGTTCTCTGGCCCTCATTCTCTTGGATGTCTAAGCCTTCGATAAAACCACCTTGTGCGGCGAACAACTCGGCAATCGCTCGTCCATTACCCTTGGGGTGATCAGGTGATCCGATTCCGGTAATTGCGACGACCTTTTCTTTAAGCGAGAGCATTGGGTATCCTTCTGCCAGACCTTTTTACCGAGTTTCGTTCGATCTCATTGCTCTCATTCATACCAGTCTTGGCCCTTGATCTGATGCGACTCTATTCAAAGCAGTTTGCAGTTGTTGTGTTTTATCTTTTGTCAGTGCAACAAGTGGTGGTCTAACATTTCGCCAAGATTCAATGTTTGTGGTGTGCGACAGTAACGCTTTCTGAGCAGGAATCGGCGCATAATTTTGAAATACCTTTCGCGTTTCGACGACCGGATGGTGTAGTCGATTCGCTTCGACCCAGTTCTGGTCTTCACAAGCACGAATGACCTCTGCGATCGGCCCCGAATTGAGGTTGGCTGTCGCTGAGATGCAGCCTGGTGCCCTGAGCTTCATTGCATCGACAAGCGGAAGCTCAGATCCTGGATAGACAATGAAGTCATCCATCGCCAAAAGCGAGTTGGTGTTATCCCAGTTTCCAGAGCTGTCTTTGATTCCAACAACGACCGATGGATAGCGTTTACGTAACGTGTTGACTAAACTGATCGATAGAGTTACCCCAGAAACCTGGGGGATGTGATATAGATAGATTTTTAGGTTGGGCCGATTGACGCGATCGATGAACTCATCATAGAAACAGAGTAAGCCCTCGTCAGAAACACCCTTGAAATAGAATGGAGGTAAGACCAAAACACCTTTGCATCCCAAGTCCACTGCCTGTTGCGATAGTGCGACAGATTCGGGCAGGTTACAGAGACCGGTTCCTGGGATCACAACTGCTGGATCAATGCCTGAGGCTATCAAGCGATCGAGGCCGAGTCTCCGCTCTTCTGCACTGATAGAAAGTGCTTCTCCCGTCGTTCCGAACGGTGCGAGTCCTGAGCATCCTGAACTCAATAATTCTTTAGCAAGGTCGTTGAATCTCTGTTGATCAAACGATAAGTCGGCTTTAAATGGCGAGAGCACTGGGGCGATGAGTCCACGAATCATTGGAATAATCATCCGCATTATTTTTGGTAATCTTAAACAGTAATGGCATCGCAGAGACAAAGTAAAGGCCATGTTGATCCGAACACTGGATTTCTTTCGAGTTAGACCCGATGACCAATCAAACAAATAAGTGGATGTGAAACAGTGATTATGCGGTTACAACGAACTCACCCAGTGGCGTGTCTATCTCTAGCGATCATAACGTCGAGTTCATTCGCCGCGGCCGAGGCTATGCATTCGGTCGTTACACCACCCAGCTGCTCGAACAACCAAGGTGAGCCTGTGTTGTTCATTTCACGATCAGGGTTACAGGGTCAGGTTGCTGCTGGTATGGCTTACCGAGACACCGATGGAAATCCTATAATTTACCGAATGAACTATGATAAGGCGACGCCCGCTTTTCAGAGATTCATAGATTTTCATGAATGCGCACATCACCAGGCCGGTCATGTCGATCAACCACATCCGCCGCGCAACAGCTTTGGGCACCTGATGAATGAGAGCATTGCGGATTGCATTGCGATACTCCGTTTGCGTGAAGAGGCTAATGAAACCTACGCTGTGGTGATCGACGGTTTAAAGAATGCCATGACGGAAGTTGGATTTCCGAAAAGTAGTACGGATAGCCGAATTAGTAATGTCACTAACTGCTACGAAAACTACGGGTCGTCCGCTGAATTTATTGAGAGGGTTCTGACTCAGTCCAGGGCTGATTAATTGTTTTGATCAGCTTGTGATTTTTCCGGGCGAAATCTGCTGTTCATTTAAATCGAGTACGATTACCGAGTTCCAGAGTTCTCGAGCCGCGCAGGTGAGTGCAAGAGCGCTAAAAGAAAACACGTTAATGTCAATTCCTTTGGAAAAGGGTTGTAGCTACTACACAAACCGGTGTCTTGGGAACTTGAGTAGACCGCTGCAAATCAAAACATGGGAGTTGCTAATGAGCAGAGAATAATTTGTTCATTTTGGCTCGCAGAGCTCTATGGCCTTCATAAGCAGTAGCACCGCTGGGGCAGTAAACGGTAATCTCTACGCTCCGAATTCCCGGTAACATCAGTGTTGGCTCTTTGTTTACGGTTCCCAATCGTTAATGTCCGGTCTTTTTGGGTTTCTTGAACTGCTTGCCAAGTTCAGCGAGGCGCCTCAGCTTTTCTGCATCGGCTTGCTCTGTTGAATTTCGACTGGCTATGTCGTCGCATCGGTCCCAAGCGATTTTGTACCGACCAACTCTCGTTAATTTAATCTCATCCATTGAATTTGCCCTGCATAAAACTTTGACTCAATTGTTAGTAATGTATTTTCACGACTATGTTTTTTCAACAAAGCCGTGCATACTGTTTCTGTCGGTGATCTTCGGGATTTCAGCAAGGATGCTTTAATCGGAACAGCTAAGTTCAATCCTCGACGGTCTCCAAATCAAGATAATTAACGGAGACACCCATGATACCTCCAAGTTTTGAATATCATCGCCCATCCTCTGTCGAAGAGGCAGTAGGGCTACTATCCAGCCTCGGCTCGGAAGTGAAAATTTTGGCTGGCGGCCACAGTTTACTGCCGATGATGAAACTGCGTTTTGCCGAGCCTGAGCATCTGGTTGACATCAATCGTATCCCTGAGCTGAAGGGGGTGCGGGTGATTGGTGATGACATCGTTATCGGTGCCATGACATCTGAAAACGCAGTTATCGCAGATCCAGTCTTGAATGCGAAAGTCCCGCTTCTTCCAGAAGCGGCCAAAAACATAGCTGATCCACAAGTACGAAATCGTGGGACCATTGGGGGAGATATTGCGCACGGGGACCCAGCGAATGATCACCCTGCGCTCGCGTTGGCATGTGACGCGATTATGACAGTAGTAGGGCCCAATGGGACGCGGCAAGTTCCAGCTAGCGAGTTTTTCCTTGGTACCTATTGGACCGCCCTAGAAGAGACTGACATTCTCACTGAAATCACTGTAAAAGCTTTCCCTCAAGGTGCGGGATATGCTTATAAAAAGTTGAAGAGAAAGACTGGTGACTGGGCAACCGCTGCTTGTGCGGTCGTTGTTGCGTTAAGCGGTAGTTCTGTTTCTCACATAAGAATTACGCTTACAAATTTAGGACCGACCGCGCTTAGAGCTTACGATGCAGAATCCATTCTTATGGGGCAAAGCATCAACGACGACCTGATTCGTCAGGCCGCGGCGAAGGCGATGGAAATCTGTGATCCGGCGGAAGATCTCCGAGGTGATGCTGAATATAAAACGGCAATGGCAGGACAAATGGTTCAGCGCGCAATAAATGAAGCGCTGGCAAAAGCAAGTTAGGCAGGAAAAAATGGCAAAGCAAATTGTAAAAATGAATCTGAATGGTCAAGAAATCGAGCAACTGGTGGATAGCCGGACTCTGCTTGTGCATTTCCTCAGAGAGCAGATGAACCTGACCGGTGCGCACATCGGCTGTGAAACGAGTCAGTGCGGAGTGTGCACGGTCGATATTGATGGAGAAAGCGTCAAATCGTGCACACATCTCGCAGTCCAATGCGACGGTTGTGAGGTGAAGACAGTAGAGGGTCTCGCCGAAGGGGGAGTACTTCACGCTGTGCAGGAAGCATTTTACGAGGAACACGGCCTTCAGTGCGGATATTGTACGCCTGGTATGCTGATGACTTCGTATCGGCTCCTTCAAGATAATCCCAACCCAACCGAAGACGAGATTCGCATCGGTTTGAGCGGAAATCTTTGCCGCTGTACTGGATACCAAAACATTGTTAAGGCAGTGAAGTCAGCAGCTGTCAAATTACAACAAAAAGAATCAGCAACAGCCTGATCTGGAGGACACATGAACGCACCAGTTAAAACACTAGAAGAGCGGAAATCTGAACTGCAGGGGATGGGTGATTCCCGTCTCCGCAAAGAAGATGCGCGATTTATTCAAGGTAAAGGCCAGTACTGTGACGACATAAAACTCCCTGGCATGCTTCACATGGATATCGTTCGCTCACCCGTGGCGCACGGAAGAATCAAGAAAATAAATAAAGATCCAGCGATGGCAATTCCTGGAGTCCACGCTGTTCTAACGGCCGACGACTTAAAACCGTTGAACCTTCATTGGATGCCGACACTCGCAGGAGACGTGGCAGCGGTTCTTGCTGATGAAAAAGTACATTTCCAAATGCAGGAAGTGGCTATCGTTATCGCTGATGACCGCTACATCGCAGCAGATGCTGTTGAGGCGGTAGAGGTTGAATACGAAGAGCTTCCCGTCGTAATCGATCCTTATAAAGCGCTTGAGCCTGATGCGCCGGTGTTGCGAGAGGACCTGGCGGGGAAAACTGAAGGCGCGCACGGACCAAGGGATCACCATAATCACATCTTCACATGGGAAGCAGGCGACAAGTCTGCTGCTGATGACGCTTTCGCAAACGCACCAGTAACGGTATCGCAACACATGCATTACCCACGCGTCCACCCTTGCCCACTTGAGACCTGCGGCTGTGTTGCAAGTTTTGACCCAGTCAAAGGTGAGCTAACAACGTGGATGACTTCTCAAGCTCCACACGTGGTGAGAACAGTTGTCTCTATGTTAAGCGGTGTCCCTGAGTCAAAGGTTCGCATTATCAGTCCAGACATTGGTGGTGGGTTCGGGAATAAGGTTGGGGTTTATCCCGGCTATGTTTGTGCGATCGTCTCGTCAATCGTGTTGGGTCGACCTGTTAAGTGGTCGGAAGATCGTATAGAGAATATATCGACGACAGCGTTCGCTCGCGATTACCACATGGATGGTCATTTGGCAGCGACAGAAGATGGAAAAATTCTCGGGCTGAAAGTCGACGTGGTAGCCGATCATGGTGCTTTTGACGCTTGTGCCGACCCCACGAAGTTTCCAGCCGGTCTGTTTCACATTTGTTCAGGTAGTTACGATATCCCATCCGCGCACTGTAGTGTGAAGGGTGTTTACACGAACAAGGCCCCGGGGGGCGTAGCGTATCGCTGCTCTTTCCGGGTCACCGAGGCGGTGTACCTGATCGAGCGCATGGTTGATGTACTCGCACAAAAGCTGAATATGGATAAAGCAGAAATTAGGAAAAAGAATTTTATACGGAAGGAGCAGTTCCCGTACACCAGCGCTTTTGGATTTGAGTATGATTCAGGCGACTATCATACTGCACTGGAGAAGGTGCTGGATGCGGTAGATTACAAAGCACTTCGCGCCGAGCAAGAGCAGAAACGAAATGATCCAAACTGTCCGACACTGATGGGTATCGGTCTTGTTACTTTTACTGAAGTCGTGGGGGCAGGGCCAAGCAAGATATGTGACATCCTAGGGGTTGGCATGTTTGACTCGTGTGAAATCCGAATCCACCCAACCGGAAGCGCCATCGCGCGGATGGGAACGATTACCCAAGGCCAAGGCCACCAGACCACTTATGCGCAAATCATTGCGAGCGAGTTGGGAATTCCGAGTGAGGTGATTCAGGTTGAGGAGGGCGATACGTCAACGGCACCCTATGGCCTCGGTACATATGGATCTCGCTCGACCCCAGTGGCTGGTGCCGCGATCGCGATGGCTGCGAGAAAAATCCATGCGAAAGCGAGAAAAATTGCTGCGCACCTCCTCGAGGTTGCCGAGGGAGATCTGGATTGGGAGATCGATCGGTTTAAGGTTCGAGGCAACGAGGAGCAGTTCAAGACGATGGCAGATATCGCATGGGCTGCATATAACCAGCCACCCGAAGGTCTGGAGCCGGGTCTTGAGGCCGTTCACTACTACGATCCACCAAATTTCACCTACCCTTTCGGCATTTACCTGTGTGTCGTAGATATCGACAAAGGCACAGGTGAGTCATCGATCCGTCGTTTCTACGCGCTTGACGACTGTGGTACGCGAATCAACCCGATGATCATTGATGGTCAAATCCATGGTGGATTGACAGAGGGTTTTGCGGTCGCTATGGGTCAGCAGATGCCATTCGACGAGCAAGGTAATCTTATGGGTAACACCTTGATGGATTATTTCTTGCCGACGGCTGTTGAGACGCCTACTTGGGAGACTGACTATACGGTCACGCCCTCACCGCATCACCCAATTGGTGCAAAAGGTGTGGCCGAATCTCCCCACGTCGGCTCAATCCCAACTTTTAACTCAGCAGTGGTTGATGCGTTTGCCCACCTCGGCGTGACGCACATTGATATGCCTCACACGTCTTATCGAGTCTGGAAAAAATTGAAGGAAGAGGGCGTTCAGCTGTAGGAGAATTTCTTGGAAGTTAAATTAGATAAGCGTTACGAGCTTGGAGTGCCCGCGCAACATGCGTGGGCCGTCCTATCTGACCTCGAATCCGTTGCGTCTTGCATGCCTGGCGCAAGCTTGGGTGAAAAGACAGGTGACAACTCGTACAAGGGTTCAGT
This sequence comes from uncultured Litorivicinus sp., assembly GCA_902536515.1. Taxonomy (GTDB): domain Bacteria; phylum Pseudomonadota; class Gammaproteobacteria; order Pseudomonadales; family Litorivicinaceae; genus HIMB30. The sequence continues at coordinate 15,541 of CACAXU010000020.1, forward strand.
TAAGATCAAAGTTGGCCCCGCAACCGCACAATTTGGTGGTGAGGTTGAGATCTTATCCATGGACGTTGCCAATAAGTCGTTGGTTTTGAAAGGCAAAGGTGCCGACAAGGGCGGCTCCTCAGCTTCCATGGAGTTGGAGGCGACCATTGAAGACGCGAACGATGGGTCGGTTCTTATTGGGGCCGCCACCGTCATCGTAAATGGTAAATTTGCCCAATTTGGGGGACGTATGATGGTGCAAGTTTCAGACGTGATCCTCAAGCAGTTTGTTGATAACTTTAGACTTAAAGCTCAAGCACTGGGTGGTGCCATCGAGAGCTCTGAAACAAAGGCAGAGGTGAACGAATCGCCGTCCGTCGGGTCTGGAAACGAACTGAACGGATTAGCTATTTTTTGGGCTCTTCTCAAAAGCTGGGTTGGCGGTTTATTCGGCAAGAAGCCAGTTGGGTAAACGAACCCGATGGGTGACCAGTTAGATTCAACGCTCCAAACGATCCGGACCGATTTATTTCGAGCCGGTTACCTTTGCGATCATCAGCTCGCGGGGTCAATTCATCTGGCTATGAAACTAGAGCGGCCACTGCTGCTCGAGGGAGATGCGGGGGTAGGTAAGACCGCCCTAGCGACAGCGATCTCGGAAATGGTAAGTCGCTCATTCATTCGTTTACAGTGTTTCGAGGGACTCGATCATCATGACGCCGTATATGAGTGGAATTACGGGCGACAGTTGACTGAGATTCGGTTGGCCGAGGCTTCAGCTCAGGCAGTGGATTCAGCGGCAATCTATTCCGAAGATTTTCTGATTCAGAAACCGATCCTCAGGGCCTTGAAAGAGCAAGAAGGGGCGGTACTTTTGATCGACGAAATTGATCGCTCCGATGAAGCATTCGAGGCGTATCTCCTCGAGGCATTATCCGACTACCAAATTTCCATACCGGAGCTGGGAACAGTAAAATCAACAGTTGTACCGATTGTGATACTAACCAGTAACGGGACACGCGATCTTTCGGATGCGTTGCGGAGGCGTTGCCTCTACCATTATCTTGAATACCCAGATGTGTCGCGCGAGACAGAGATTCTTCGATTGAAAGTACCCGAGGCTGATCTGCACTTAATCGAGCAAGCAGCTCAGTTTGTGAATACCCTCCGTAAGGAAGATTTAGAGAAAAAGCCAGGCATCGCTGAGTCGATCGATTGGTTGAAAGCATTAACTTTGTATGGGCTACAATCGCTACCGGAAGATCCGGGTTCTCTTCGGGGATCGTTGAGTTGCCTTCTTAAGACAGCGAGGGACAGGTCAGATGTCAGTGATGACACCTTGCAGCGATTATTCGGATGATTGGAATCTTCCGGTCGGCCGTATCGCAGAATTCTGTCGATACCTGCGTGAGAATGGCATGCGGACTACAACGCGTGATGCGGAGTTGTTCATTGAGGTATTAGATTTAAGCGGAAACGGTGCAGACCCTGGGAGAGTTGAGCAACTATGGCGACCAATTGCATGCAGCTCGCTGAGAGATTGGAAAATCTGGTCCGAATTGTTTCGGTTGTTCTGGTTCCCCCATCGAGTCAAGGGAACCGTCAACGTCTGCGCCGGGTTGATAACGTGTTGTTGGTATCGA